>NZ_ALBR01000074.1:0-30361 GCF_002081505.1 Bacillus sp. CDB3
GAAAGTATGTTCACATTCAACTGGGCATAATGAGCAAAAAAGCTACTTAGCATACGAATGAAGCAACTTCTCCGCTTGTGCTATAAAATAACTATAATGGTCATTATTACTAGAGACTCGACTACCCATATTCGCACCTCCCATACTAATATAGGTGGTACATGTTCTCGTTTGTTACATATTATATAAGTAATACTAGCTATAAGTAGTAGACATGTTAATAAAAAGAAGATAGCTTTTTTGTTCATATACTATTCTCCTTTCTATCATTTTATTAGATTATATAACAGGAAATATAGTCAGGAAATAGTTTTTATGGTTATTTTTAGTATTAATTTCAAATAAAAAAACCTTACTATAAAGTAAGGTTCCATTTTTAAATTCTATAATGACTGATTTATTAAAACGATCATTACGATAATCGCTATAAACATAACAACTAGACAGCCGATCATTTTATAAAATCCTCTTTTCGTTAACGTCCCGCCTTGAACGTCTTTACGAATAAATAAGAATACGGCTAAAAATAATACAAGCCCAATGCCAAAAGCATACATCATTTGCATATGTTAATCTTCCTTTCTCTCTTCCATCTTAATATCTTTTCGATAAAACAACAAATGAGATAAAAACTGTACTCATCGTGAGTGCCATAAGTATATTCAATAATTCAACCGCAGATAGTGTAATTACTTTTAAGTTCAAACCAATAGAGAAAAGAAGATAATATGCTGTTAGAGCAAAAAAGCTGAAGAACATCCCTTTATAACGAATGAGTTTCATTCGCTCATCTTTTTCTTTAAATTGCGGGTGCAAGTAGCTTAGGCAGAAACACATAATCATCATTGCAAGCACGGTATAAGTTGGAATTGGCGGTGCCGAATGCGTCATTATACCTGCTAATATCATAAATCCACTCATAATTAAAAAGATAATTCCCATAATAACAAAGTACTTTTGTGAATAATTCATCCTTTCTCCTCCTCTTCTTTTCCTTCATAAATAAATACATGTTCTATCGTTGTCTGAAATGTTTTCGCTATTTCAAATGCTAATGGAAGTGATGGATCATATTTCCCTTTTTCAATTGAAATGATGGTTTGTCTGGAAACCCCAAGTTTCTCAGCCAATTTTTCTTGAGATAGTCCAAATTTTTTTCGGTATTCGACCATTTTATTTTCCAAGGAAATTTCTCCCTCCTTCCTTATATCGAGTATATATGTAAAGGAGACTTTACGTCAAGGTTCCTTTACATTCGTTTCGTTTTATTTTTCGTTCTATTTATATAGAAGAAACTTTTTCAACTTAATCATGTCTATTTTGAAATGAAACATGGAACAATGTATATATCCGTTACTATATCTCCTCCCCACTTTTGTGAAAATTTAATATCTCCATATTTGTTTTATCCTTTAAAACTATTTCATTCCTCTCCTTATTAGATGAAATGTGCTATTGTTTTTACGTTGTTTTTCGCCATATTTATAGAAACTAACGGTTTATGAAGCATTTTTTATGTTTAGCCACTTTTTTTGTAGAAATCCTTCATTTTCCTTTCGATATTTAACACTATCGAAATAAAGTTTACGCTAAATTCATAATTTTTTATTTTTTATACTATATTCCGTTATATTGTTGTATAATATCAATGAAAGCGCTTATTATTTCAATATACATAATTCAAACTAATCTTTATCGAAACATTCTAACAATTTTACTTATATTTAAATGCAACAATTATAGTTATTAATGTAGGTATACCAAATATATCCACCCCATTTTTCTGTAAAATTACTTTATAACATGAAAGATTAACTTGGGTGATAAGTAATTGTGAATGTTTTTTTACAAAACAGATAAGTAATAGTGTTTGGTATTATGTAAATTATTGTAATAACATAAGAGTAAAGATAACATTTACATTAATTTTTAGTTCATCAATTATTGAAAAAGAGCAAAATGCACCTTTTGTATAGGAAAAGGATTATATGCATTGGGAGGTTTAAACAAATGACGAGGAAGAATACAACGACAAACCCTTGGGCCAAGTTCCATGGTCCGAACCTTGGTTATGTTATTGAACAGTATGATCTTTACGTAACTGGAGCAGGTTCTGTTGATCCGGAATTACAAGAGCTTTTTGAAATTTTTGGAGCTCCTTCGTTTCAAGATGATGTCGTAACAGGGGACAACACAGCAACACATTTTTCTCCTCAAAACACAGGGAACATTGAAAAGATTCTTAAAGTCGTTCAACTTGTTGAACAGATTCGTTCTTTCGGGCATACGTTGGCTCACATCAATCCGATGGAAGATGTTGCAAATGGACAATCTCTTCTTGAAAAAGCAATGAACGAACTGAGCGATGCTGATTTGAAAGCGATTCCAGCTAAAACAGTATGGCAAGATGCACCAGAGGGTATTCACACTGCATTTGATGTAATTCATAGATTAAAAGACGTTTATACAAAATCTTTAGCTTATGAATTCTCACATATACAAGATAGTGAAGAACGCGTGTGGTTGCATCAAATGGTGGAATCAAATTCATTGCGTCAACCATTATCAAATAAAAACGAACTGCTCTTTTAAAACGTTTAACTGCTGTTGAAGGTTTCGAGCAATTCTTGCATAAAACATTCGTTGGTCAAAAACGTTTCTCAATAGAGGGCGTTGATATGCTTGTACCTGTACTAGATGAAATTGTTTCAGAAGGTGCTAAAGGCGGCGTTGAAGATGTCATGATTGGTATGGCTCACCGTGGTCGTCTCAGCGTACTCGCTCACGTACTAGAAAAACCATATGGTCACATGTTTGCTGAGTTCAAACATGCAAAAATAGAAGGCGCAGTGGCAAATGCTGGCTGGACTGGCGACGTGAAATACCATTTAGGTAGAGAGCAAGTCGTTGGTAATGAAGAAGTTAGCACTCGCGTTACATTAGCAAATAACCCGAGTCATCTTGAGTTCGTTAACCCTGTTGTTGAAGGTTTCGCACGTGCAGCTCAAGAGAATCGTAAAAAATCTGGTCTTCCAGAACAAGATACTTCAAAATCATTTGTAATTTTAGTTCATGGTGATGCTGCATTCCCTGGTCAAGGTGTTGTGTCTGAAACACTCAACTTAAGCAGATTAAATGCATACCAAACTGGCGGAACGATTCATGTTATCGCTAATAATGCAGTCGGCTTTACGACTGATAGCTATGATTCTCGTTCTACTAAATATTCAAGCGACCTTGCAAAAGGTTTCGATATTCCGATTGTTCACGTAAACGCTGATGATCCGGAAGCTTGTCTTGCTGCTGCTAACCTTGCGATCCAATATCGTACGTTGTTCAAAAAAGACTTCTTAATCGATTTAATCGGTTACCGCCGATATGGTCATAACGAAATGGATGATCCAGCAGTTACGCAACCACAAGTGTACAAAAAAATTAAAAATCACCCAACTGTAAGAGCAATTTATGCAGATCAATTACAATCTGCTGGCGTTCTGAATGCAGATGAGATTGAAACAATTACTCAGTTTATGCAAGAGGAATTAAAGGCTGAATACGCACAAGTGCCAGCAGCTGATACGAGTGCTGCAACAATTCACGTAAAAGTTCCAGAGGTTGTTGCAAAAGGAATTCAACCGATTGACACTGGTATTTCAATTGACTCACTTCGTGCAATTAATGAAGGGCTATTATCTTGGCCTGAAGGCTTTAACGTATATCCAAAAGTGAAGAAAATTCTTGAGCGCCGTCAAGATGCTCTTGAAGAGAACGGTAAAATTGAATGGGCACTTGCTGAATCGTTAGCATTCGCTTCTATTTTGCAAGAAGGTACGCCAATTCGTTTAACTGGTCAAGATTCACAGCGTGGTACATTCGCGCACCGTCATATCGTATTACACGATACTGATACAAACGAAACATATTCACCATTACACCGTTTACCGAACATTAACGCATCATTCTCTGTTCATAACAGTCCGTTATCAGAAGCTGCTGTTGTTGGTTATGAATATGGTTATAACGTATTTGCTCCAGAAACACTTGTTATGTGGGAAGCTCAATATGGTGACTTCTCAAATACTGCGCAAGCATTATTTGATCAATATGTTTCAGCAGGAAGAGCAAAATGGGGTCAAAAATCTGGTTTAGTTCTTCTATTACCACACGGTTATGAAGGTCAAGGGCCAGAACACTCTAGTGCACGTCCAGAGCGTTTCTTACAATTAGCTGCTGAGAACAACTGGACAGTTGCAAACTTAACGAGCGCGGCACAATACTTCCATATTTTACGTCGTCAAGCATCTATCTTAGGAACAGAAGCTGTTCGACCGTTAGTGCTTATGACGCCAAAGAGTTTATTACGTCATCCACTTACACTTTCAACTGCTAGTCAGTTAAGCGAAGGACGTTTCCAGCCTGCTTTAGAACAAGAAAACCTTGGTACAAAGCCAAATAAAGTAAAACGTCTTGTTTTAAGTACAGGTAAAATGGCGATTGACTTAGCTGCAGAAATTGAGTCTGGAAAACATGAGTACAACTTAGATGAAGTTCATGTTGTTCGTATTGAACAGTTGTATCCATTCCCTGCTGAAAAAGTTCAATCTATTATTAAACGCTTTAAAAACTTAGAAGAAATTATTTGGGTTCAAGAAGAACCTCGTAATATGGGCGCATGGCATTACATGGCTCCAATTCTGTTCGAACTAGCTGGAGATAAAGTGAAAACAGGTTACATTGGACGCCCAGATCGCTCTAGCCCATCTGGCGGCGACCCATTCGCTCACAAAGCTGAGCAAGAACTAATTGTTGCACACGCTTTAGATGTGAAGTACAACTTCCGTCAAGATAAACAAGAAATTGAAGTTTTCAGCAACTGAAAATAACAATGAATTTTCCGGCTCGACTTGGGCAGATATTCTGCCCAAGTCGAGCTAACAAATGGAGATTACCGAAGATTAAAGAAGACAAAACACACCGTTAGGCAAATAAGGGGAGGACATTTAAAATGATCGAAATTAAAGTACCTGAGCTTGCAGAATCTATTACTGAAGGAACTATCTCACAATGGCTTATCAACGTAGGCGACAAAGTTGAGAAAGGTGGCAGCGTTGTTGAGCTTGAGACTGACAAAGTCAATGTAGAAATCATTGCAGAAGATTCAGGTATTGTATCGAAGTTACTAGGCGAACCTGGGGATACAGTTGAAGTTGGCGCAACTATCGCAATTTTAGATGCAAACGGAGCACCAGTTGCAGTAAGTACACCAGCACCATCGGCTGAGCAACCAAAACAAGAAACTACTGAAGCACCGAAAGCAGAAGCTCCAAGTGCTGAACAAAATAAAGCGTTGCAAGGTTTACCAAATACAAATCGTCCTATCGCATCACCAGCTGCTCGCAAAATGGCTCGTGAATTAGGAATCGACTTAAACGACGTACGCAGCACAGATCCACTTGGACGTGTGAGACCACATGATGTACAAGCTCACGCTGCAGCGCCAAAAGAAGCACCAGCTGCTCCAAAAAGTCCAGCTCCTGCTCCAGTTGCAAAAACTGAATTCGAAAAACCAGTTGAGCGTGTAAAAATGTCCCGCCGCCGTCAAACAATTGCAAAACGTCTTGTAGAAGTTCAACAAACATCTGCAATGTTAACAACATTTAACGAAGTTGATATGAGTGCAATCATGGAATTACGTAAAGAACGCAAAGATGCTTTCGAGAAAAAACATGATGTGCGTCTTGGCTTTATGTCATTCTTCACAAAAGCAGTTGTTGCAGCATTAAAACAATTCCCATTATTAAATGCTGAAATTCAAGGCGATGAGCTTATCATTAAAAAATTCTATGATATCGGTATTGCAGTAGCAGCTCCAGATGGATTAGTTGTTCCAGTTGTACGTGATGCTAACCAATTGAACTTCGCTGAAATTGAAAGCGAGATTCGTAATTTAGGTCTAAAAGCACGTGATAACAAACTTTCATTAAAAGAGCTACAAGGTGGTACATTTACAATTACAAACGGTGGTGTATTCGGTTCTCTAATGTCTACACCAATCCTAAATAGCCCACAAGTAGGTATTCTAGGAATGCATAAAATCCAAGTACGTCCAGTTGCGATTGATAACGAGCGTATGGAAAACCGTCCGATGATGTACCTTGCACTATCTTACGACCACCGTATTGTCGATGGTAAAGAGGCAGTTAGCTTCCTTGTTGCTGTTAAAGATATGCTTGAAGATCCAAAATCATTATTATTAGAAGGTTGATAGACTATTAGTCTATTAAAGGCTGTAGAATGAATCATTCTACAGCCTTTTTTTATTGCGTTCATACGGGACAAATTGCATTACATAGACTAATAATGTATGCCTAGAACGTAAGGAGGATTAAAATGAATAACCTTCCAGCTCATGCAAAACTGAAAGCAAATAAAGATACTTTCTTCCTCCCCGATTCAAACGGGGGTGTCTATTTTCGAAATAACGCCAGTTCATTCCGCATGGACGGTGATGGGATTTATAACTGGATTGAAAAATTAATGCCTATGTTTAACGGTAATTATTCTTTAGCAGAAATAACCGATGGTCTACCTCTCCCCTATCAAAATCGTGTATTTGAAATTGGAGATATTTTATATGAAAATGGTTTCGCCCGTGATGTAAGTCAAGATGCTCCTCATGAATTAAACAGCGCGTTACTCGACAGGTACGCTTCTCAAATTGAATTTTTAGAAGCCGATTCACATTCAGGTGCTTTAAAATTCGAGACGTACCGTGCGGCAAATGTCCTTATAATTGGTTCTGGGGATATGCTTACTTCCTTAGTTTCTTCTTTACTAGAGTCCGGATTACCTAAATTTCATTACCTTGTCACAGATTATGCGGAAACAAATTACGACCGAATTCATGAGCTAGTAGAACGTGCATATGAACTTGATGACAATGTACTTATTCAAGAAATAGATACTACAATGGATCGTCCTTTACATGAAGTATTCGAGCCTTTCGACTGGATTTTATACGTTTCTCAAAATGGAGATATTGAAAGTTTAAGAGCAATACATGCTATTTGTAGAGATGAGGGGAAAAATTTCATACCAGCTATTTGCTTATCAAGAGTCGGTTTAGCTGGCCCCGTCGTAATAGCAGATCGTGAAGAATGCTGGGAATCCGCATGGCATCGTCTACACGAAACTACTTTACAAAATGAAAATCCGCCCGAACCTTTCTCACCAATCACATCTGCAGTGTTAGCAAATATTATCGTTTTTGAATTGTTTAAACATGTCGCTGACGATTTACACCGGCAGCATAATCCTCAATTCTTTTTATTAAACTTAGAAACACTTGAAGGAAAGTGGCACCCTTTTATAAAGCATCTTCTCGCAACCGATGAAATCTTTACAATTGATACGGTACAAAATCTTCAAGAAAACCTTGCCCATCGTTCTGGACAATATACTTCAACTGAACTTTTTCGTTTTTTTGATACATTAACTTCTAAAGAAGCTGGCATATTCCATATGTGGGATGAACAAGATTTGCACCAACTACCTTTATCACAATGCTATATTCAAGTTGCAAATCCATTATCAGACGGACCTACCTCTCCCCTTCCTGCTATAACTTGTGGTGGTTTAACTCATAATGAAGCACGCCGCGAAGCTGGTTTAACAGGAGTTGAAACGTATGTAGCTGAAATGATTCATCGTCTTATCCCCGAACATACTGATATCGGTATTGGTGCTGGGGAAACGATGACAGAAGGTGTATACCGTGCACTGCAAAAACATTTAAATAATAAGTTGTGTGAACGCCAATCACATATGCTAGAAGAGGTTACAGAGCTTGATTTAACCGAAATTCATGATAAGCATTGTAGGTTTTACTACGATGCTCTCTCTACAATTCATGACATACCTAAAGTGGGAATGAGTGAGGAGTTACTTGGTTTTCCTGTCATTTGGATCGGTATAAATGATAGATGGTACGGTGCGGCAAATATTAATATAACATTGGCATTAAGAAACGCTCTGCAACAAGCACTCCTTCATATTCAAAATGAAGAGATTCCTTATAAAGCTAATATTTTGCCAGAATCATCCGTTGTTGTATATAGTACAGATTCTGTTAGAGTAGCAATACAAGAAGAGGAAGAAATTCCAGGCGTACAGTCTTTACAAGTTGCCTTGCAAAATTTAACGGAAAATAATTTTTATCCATTCGTTTTTGATTTAGCCATTGAATCATTTTTAAGAGATAACTTAGACGGTGTATACGGGGTATTAATTGCAAAGGAGGACGGTCTATGACTCAAAATATATTGCTTATAGGAGATGGCCTACTTGCAGACTATGTACATGATCAATTATGCAAACAATATTCCATCATTCGCCAACATACAATTACAGACAAACTCCCTGAAAATATTCACCTCACTCTCGTATTACATGACGGCTCTCCTTCTACTATTCATCAGGATGCTGAGCTGACATTTCGTTCGAATCATATTCCGTGGCTTCGTGCATTTACTTCATTTGGTGAAGGTGTTATCGGTCCTTACATTCATCCTCTTGCAACGGGATGTACCCATTGTGCCGATGGACGACGCTTTATCGCTGGATTTGATCAAAAAGAAATGTGGGAACTACAGCGGAAATATGCGTTAAAAGCGGATAACGAGACGAGGCGTGATGTACGTGCGACTCAAAATGGGATGTTACAAATGTGTCAGCTCATTCATGCTGAAACGGAAAAAATATTAGCTCATGGACATTCTTCTTTAGAAAATGAAATCATTTTACTAAACTTACAAACCCTGCAATGTACACGGCATTCTTTCCTTCCAGACCCTCTCTGTCCTGTATGTAGTAATTTACCTGATGATACTGCGGATGCGGCAGAGATTTCTTTACAACCGAGCTTAAAAACAAGTACTGAAACGTATCGCTGTCGTTCTATTCATGAGCTAAACACATTTTTAACGAGAGACTATTTAGATTACCGGACTGGTATTTTGAATGGAAAAATGCAGCATTCTTTATTGCCATTTGCTGACGTCATTATAAACATGCCGTTACTATTCGGAAATGAAGGTGTTGCAGGCCGAACTCATTCATTTGTACTGAGTGAGGCAACTGCTATTTTAGAAGGTTTAGAACGATATTGCGGTATGTCACCTCGTGGGAAAAAGACAAATGTGCATGGTAGTTTTCATGATTTAAAGGATCATGCACTGAATCCCCTCACACTCGGTGTGCATACAAATGAACATTATAATCGTGATAGTTTTCCGTTTAAACCATTTGATCCTGATTATGAACAAAACTGGGTATGGGGATATTCTTTATCACAAAAACGGCCACTTTTAGTTCCAGAATCAATCGCCTATTATAGCCTTGGTCATAGAGATGCTTTTGTGTATGAAACATCAAATGGATGTGCGATTGGTGGTAGTTTAGAAGAGGCCATTTTTCATGGCATATTAGAAATCGTAGAGCGCGATGCTTTTTTACTCACATGGTATGCAGAATTACCTCTTCCTCGTCTTGATCTTAGTTCAGCAAATGATACTGAATTACAATTAATGATTGAGCGCTTGCGTACGATTACTGGATATGAATTACACGTTTTCAACGCAACGATGGAACACGGTATTCCGAGCATTTGGGTGATTGCGAAAAACACGAGGCAAGATGGGATGAATCTCGTCTGTGCTGGTGGTGCTCATATGGAGCCCATTCGAGCAATCAAAACTGCGATTCATGAAATAGCTGGCATGTTACTTATATCAGATGATGATTTGGAACAAAACAAAGAAAAATATGAAGACTGTTTACGTGATCCTTATCTCGTTACGCAAATGGGTGATCATAGTATGCTGTACGGATTGAAAGAAGCGGAAGAACGTCTTCACTTCCTTTTACGTGAAAATGCTCCGGTGCAAACGTTTCAAGAAATGAGGGCATTACAATCATTTGATATGGATTTAACATCTGATCTTCATCAACTTTTAAACAGGTTACATCAATTTGGACTTGAAGTAATCGTTGTAGATCAAACCGTTCCTCTCATAGAAAAGAACGGATTACATTGTGTAAAAGTATTAATTCCAGGCATGCTTCCAATGACATTCGGACATCATCTCACTCGGGTTACAGGACTGGATAGAGTGTATACCGTACCAATGACACTTGGATATATGGCTGAACCTTTAACGAATGAACAATTAAATCCACATCCACACCCGTTTCCATAGTAAAGGAGGGGATTTCATGCAGCTGGATGCTTTTTTACATCATCTCCATTTTTCTATTGATGAAATTATGCCGAATCATGAGGTAGACTGGGACGACGCACCACTTCCTTATAAATTATATCGAAATTTACCAGTCATCCCTCTCTCTTTAGAAATCCCATTAACTTTGCGGAACTCTTCTACTAAACCTAACTTAGAGGAAATCGGGCATTATCTTTGGTACTCATTTGGTTTAACACAATTATGTCAACCTACTACTAGCCTAGAAAATAATAAAACAACGACTCTATTTCGAAGATTCATCCCTTCTGGGGGTGCTTTATATCCAAATGAATTATATATGTATTTAAAAATTGATCATTATCCAGACGGCATTTACCATTATGACGCCGCGCATCACCGTCTTATCTTACTTCGCGAGGGAAATTTCGATTCTTATCTTACAGAAGCACTCGGCAATCGTTGTAACATACATTCTTGTTTTGGCGCAGTATTCGTATCCACTATGTTTTGGAAAAACTTCTTTAAATACAATAACTTTTCATACCGGCTTCAAGGGTTAGATAGTGGTGTTCTAATCGGGCATTTACTTGAATGTGCAAAACAATTCGGTTACACAAATGGAGTATATTTCCAGTTTCTAGACCGAGCAATGAATCATTTACTTGGACTGTCTGAAGGCGAGGAAAATGTGTATGGTGTTATTCCTCTAAGTACAGAACCACATAAAGATTGGTTTCATAATGCTTACCGTGAAAATACAACTGTTACTTCTCATGACTTGTTACAGCAAATCCCGCCGTTAACACATGAGCATTTCGTTCGCTCAAAGCATGTAGATGAATATCCGATGATAACAAAAGTTAACGCAGCTTCTATGATTGAATCGACAGAACACTTCCAAACATTAACTCAAGAAAATCGACAGCAATACAGTGCACATGCTGTACAGCTACCTAAAGTGGAACGTTTATCCTATGATTTCTTACATCTTTGTAAAAAACGATATTCACCTGATGCTGACTTTACTTTAACAAAATGGGATACTCGTTCACTTGCTACTTTATTACAAGAAACGAGCCTCGCCTTCCCTTATTACAACGATCTTGATGGCAATTCTTTAAATGAAAACGCACGACTCTCATTATATGGATGTTTTTATAACGTAACAGGTATTGAAAACGGTGCTTACGCTTATAACAGTAAATCACATTCCATACAGCCAATACGATATGGAGATCTTCGTTATTCCCTTCAATCAAGTATGACGATGGATAACGTAAACCTTTTTCAAGTACCGCTTTGTCTACATGTAGTCGGAAAGAAAGATTACTATACACATACATTAGGCTATAGAGGATATCGTATTCACCAAATGGAAGCTGGTATACTCGTTCATAGACTTGTTTTAGCTGCGACTGCTATGGGAATGGGTGGTCATCCTTTACTTAGTTTTGATACAAATTCATGCGATCAATTGTACGGAATAGATGGCGGCAATGAAACATCTCTCATTCAAATTCCGGTTGGGGCGTATCGAGCGCGTAATTGGTTGAAGGGGTATTTGCATAATTAGAAGCACGCCGATTAATGGCGTGCTTTTTTTAGAGGAGTTAAATTATTAAAAGCGAAATGAGTATATATTCTTACATAAAAGGAGCGTTTAAATTGGGCATTTTACAACGTTTAATCGAACAAGCGAAAAATCCTCGCGGGACAATTGGTTCCTCAATGCTTCGTATTATGAATGCTTCGCATATGAGACTAACAAATTGGGCTTTACAAAAAATACATATACGTGAAGATGCAGTCATATTAGATATCGGCTGTGGCGGTGGTAAAACAATACAAACTCTTTCAAAACGAACTCCATTTGGGAAAATTTACGGGATCGATTACTCCCATCAAGCTGTGAAAAATTCTATACAGACGAATACAAAAGATGTTCAAATGAAAAAAGTAATTGTTCAACAAGCAAGTGTCTCCTCTATTCCATATCATCCGGACTTCTTTGATCTCATTACCGCTTTTCAAACCCACTATTTTTGGCCTGATGTTGAGAATGATATGAAAGAAGTATTTCGCATCTTAAAATCGAACGGATCCTTTTTATTAGTCGCTGAAACTTTTAAAATTCAATATCATATGGATAAATTTAAAACGACAGAAGAATTAGTAAACCTTTTTTATAAGACGGGATTTACAAGCGTGAAATGTTACGAAGAAAGAGGCTGCCTTTGTGTAATAGGAAATAAGTAAAAAAAGCAGCCCTTTAAGGTCTGCTTTTTTACTAGATTAATTTAAAGATACTCTTAATTTGTCTTGCAAATAACCAATTTTTCGTACCGTAGTTATCATTTAGACTGTCTAAATCGATAGATTTCCCGTTAGCAAACTTTAGTTCTAACGTTGTATTTTTGTCATTTGTCTTTAGATTGCTATTTGTAATGTCATCATACTTTAGTTTCTCAATTTCAACATACTCTTCTTTTTCTTGTCCGATAACGACATGATCTTGGAAGAAGAACAATACTTCTACTTTCTTACCGAAACAAAATACATTTTTCGTATAAATTAATGTCGCGTTATCAAGTCCGACACATACTTCTTTCATTTCTTCAACAACGTGTCCAAAGTCTTCTTCATTTCTTGCGTTTGATTCAGCAATCCATTCTTCAATTGTTTTCATGTTAATTGCCATGTTGTACCCCCTGGTTCGTTCATTGCTTTGTAAAAAAATAAATACTATATGACAATATAAGCGATAAGTACTATGTTTTCAAGGGTGAACGGTATATTCAAAATAAAGTTAAATTTCAAAGTAATATATTAGGGACACCTATTTAATTATATTTTAAACGTTCGAACGAAACATTCTTCATCATCAATTAGCTGTGTTTGCTCGTCAAATTCAATATTCAGTTCTCTATATACTTTCTTCCAAAAAGAAACAGCTGGTACATTTTTTATAAGTTCAATAACGAAATATTGTCCTCGTTTCTCTTCTAGTAAATTTTCCATAACCTTTTTTCCGATTCCTTTTCCCTTATATTGATTCAATATGAAAATATCATTAATACCAAAGTCGTTTTCTTTCTTCAAAAATGGACGTTCCAATAGTAATAAAAATCCTACAATACTACTATCAACTTTTATAAAATACGGAGTGATTCCGTCATTTTTCCAAAACATGTCTAAATCTTCGTATTCAAAAAAACCATCCGCTCCAATCGTTATATTAGTCGTAAATTTAGAGAGGTCATGAAGATATAGTGAATATAAATTACGTAAAATCATTTTTTCTGATTCTTGAACTTTTTGAAGTGCCACAACCATTTTTAAGATCCCCTTCCCTATATGTAACTATTTCCCAAACCTCTTTATTCGACAAAATTGATTACTCCCCTTTAACGAAAAAAAATAGCACTTAAAAAGTGCTATTCCGCTCGCCTTGCCGCTTGTTGTATTGGATCCCAAACGCTGTTATATGGTGGTGCGTAACTTAAGTCGACATCTTCTAAATCGTGAATACTCATTTTATTGAAAAGTGCCATTGCGATCACATCAATTCGCTTATCTACGCCCTCTTCTCCAATTACTTGACCGCCTAACAATTGTTTCGTATCGGCGTGATATAGTAATTTCAAGTGAAGTGGTTTGGCACTTGGGTAATAGCCTGCCATATTGGTTGAGTCTACTTTGACCGTCTTATACGGGATGTTTAGCCCTTTCGCTTCTTTTTCATTTAAGCCTGTTCTTGCGAGCGTCAGATTCATAAATTTAATAATTCCTGTACCTAACGTACCTTTAAATGCTCTTCGTTTATCAACCATATTGAGTCCGGCAAGTCGCCCTTGTTTATTTGCAGTCGTTCCGAGCGGGATATGATCATGAGTTTCCTTTATAACATGGTAATGTGTTGCACAATCACCAGCAGCATATACGTCTTTCACATTTGTTTGCATATAAGCATTTACTTCAATTGCCCCTTTATGATTTTTACGTATGTTTGTCCCCTCAAGAAAATCAGTATTTGGTTGTACACCGACAGATACTAAAACGAGATCAGTTTTATACGCCCCTTTATCCGTCTCCAGTTGTTCTACTCTTTCTTTTCCTTTAAACGCTTTTACATTTTCATTTGTTAAAATTTCAATATTATATTTGTCTGCTTCTGTATGTATATATTCCGCCATATCGGCATCATAAATCGTACCGATATGATCGTTCCGCTCAATCATTCTTACTTTCTTACCAAGTTCTACAAATGTTTCTGCCATCTCTAGACCAATCGCACCACCGCCAATAATTGTCACATCTTCAACTTTACTCGTTTCAAGTGTACTTAATATGCGCTCAGCATCCGGAATTGTTTTTAAAAGATGAACACCTTGTAAATCTTTCCCTTCCCAATCCGGCATTACAGGACGTACACCAGTCGCGATTAATAATCGGTCATATGAAAATTCAAAGACATCTTTCGTCTTCGTATGCTCTGCGTACACAATTTTCTTTTCCGTATCTACTTTCGTTACTTCATGTCGTACTTTCGCATCAATTCCATATTTATCACGAAATGTCTTCACGTTACGCGCAACTAATTTTTCAGTTGAAACAATCGCACCGCTAATGACATAAGGTAATCCGCACTGAGCGTATGAATAGATTTCACCTTTTTCTAACGTCACAACATTTGCAGTTTCATCGTTTCTAACAATTTGCATTGCTGCACTCATACCAGCTGCATCTCCGCCAATAATGACATAGTTCACTTTACCACTCCTTCTTTTTACATACTCTTTACGATTTCCATATTTTATAGAAATAACACCTACTTCCATTGTAAAGAAAGAGAATTTAATCTACAAATTTGGTATACAAGACTATTTGTTACTAGGTATCCGTCGTGTCTTATAAACAAGATGTTTAATATGCTATAACAGTAACTATTGAAAGTAGGTGAAACATACATGTGCGCCGGCCTTCTCGTCCAGCTTCCAGAAGAACCGCTAGAACCGAGACCCGCCCTCCCGCTTGAACAAGAGTTTACCGTTAGTGTAACTTTATACAGTGCACGTGCTTGGTTATCTGATAATGACACTTTCTCGCAAACTATTTGGAAAGCCTCTCGCTTTGCTTCTGCATCACACGCTCGCAAATCCATCTTCCCAGTTGGTACTGTTAAAATTGTGAACTTTTCTGAGGATACAATAACGGTTACTATATCATCAGAATCAGATGATGCTCTCAAAATAGTCGTTCCCCCTCGTTCTGAAGCTGCTTTAACGTCTAGTTCTTTATCTGATGTGCAAGCAAGTACATCAGGAGGAGCAAGTAAAGTCACATTCCTCTTTCACATCTTTTTCTCAAGGGATCCTGGTCCAGCTAAATAATCATAAAAAGGGTACAGTAATATGTACTGTACCTTTTTCACGCACTCTATTCTCTTGATTTGATCAGTTCAACATTATAAGATTCAATACCTGTTAATGCTCCTGTAAAATACGGATTTTCTCTGTACCAAGACTGTTTTGAAAAATATGCTTGCATATCTTTCGTTTGAAAAATATGTCCATGCCTTGCGTATATTTCATTTCTAGCAATTTTCAACTGTTCTTTCGATAAATATGTTAAGTCCGCACTCGTTAATTTTCGAATATCACTATCAGGGAAGATGAAACCATTATATACATAATGAGTAGTAGGCGGAGTAACATTGTAAACAACTGTTTTTTCTACACTTTTCTTTTGAAATGGAAGATTATAAGCCGACAGTGCCGTTACCGTTTCTACCTTGGTCGTTTCCCTTCCGTTTTCTCCATTTCGTTCTAAATAAATCGCCGCACTTCCATCAGTCGCTACCGGTCCCCACGTAATTTCTTCTC
Source organism: Bacillus sp. CDB3 (assembly GCF_002081505.1). Taxonomy (NCBI): domain Bacteria; kingdom Bacillati; phylum Bacillota; class Bacilli; order Caryophanales; family Bacillaceae; genus Bacillus; species Bacillus sp. CDB3. The sequence goes on from NZ_ALBR01000074.1 coordinate 16,142, forward strand.
CGGTCAACGCAGTAACTGGCTTTTGATTCACGTACAATGTTGCACCAGGCACATTCGTTTGAACTGTAATATATTGCCCTTGCAACGTTAAATCTACCTTTACATTATTTTGACTTTGTTTTATAAGTACAACCTTTTCCTCTCGTGATAGTTTTACATAGTCATTTTTATATTCCGCTTGAAACACTTGAGTCCCTGGAAGAAACGGTCCATATTGCTTCTCAAACTTTTTATCATTTGTTTTATCAATTTCTTTTCCGTTCATTTTTAATAATGTACCTTTTTCATTTGAAAGCAAAGTCGTATAATACGTCTTCGCTTTCAATTTATACCGATCAAATATAAAGAAATACTTCCCGTCTTTCGTTAAAGAAAAATCTGCTCTTTCTATTCCATCCCCTTGTTTTTCACCTTTCCTCAAATATTCTTTCAATTCATTCACGTAAGATGGATTTTCTTTTATATATGAAAATAGAGGCGTTACACTCTCTCTCGTGACAATAACGGCCGGATCATCTGCCGTTATGATCTCAGCTAATTTCTCCCCGTCCCTCTCTTGTAAAATAGTAATCATTCGGTCTACTTGTGCCGTCTGCTTATAATACGATGATCCATACAAATACAATCCACCAATTACTATAACAAGTACTATTAAGAGTGTAATGCCAACTTTTGTACCGCCGCTCATTTTCTTCTTTACTACAAGACTTTCCCTCTTCATCCCGCAGTTTTGGCAAAATTGCACTCCATCTTCATACTGAGCTCCGCACTTTGTACATACATTCATCCATTCAACCACCTTTTCATTAGAAGCCCGTTAAACCCTGTGTAAAAGCTTGAATTATTGTATAAATGTAAGACCAAAGTACAATACATGTTGCGATTCCGATTAAAACATTTGCAATAAGAAGAGTGTAAACAAGATCCAATCCCCCGCTATCTAGTTTTAATATAGATACGATGATACTAATTGACATATACGTTGTAGCCACCCCTAATAATATTGGTAGAAAAAAGATCAATAGAAAACTAAACAGAAAAGAAAGAACTAATATAGCAATAGCTGGCGTCGCTATCGTTCCCCATATCCCGAATACTTCAAGAAACGAAAAAGACGATTTCATCATCTTACCACTTACAAAAATAATAAATCCGACAAATACAGTTAAAATTAATAAAAAGAAAAAGACTTTTAAAGATTCTCCAAAGAAAGTAGGAGTAGTTATATCTGGTACTAATGTTCTCGTTACCGCTGCCCCAGCACTCATTATTCTATAAAAAATACATGCTCCTAAAAAACAAATAAGTACAAGGCTTGTAATTCCATTTCGCACTTCAATATTTCCACTTTTCATAATGGCAGATGGTGATTTAAAAGCATTTTTAAAGAACTGAAAATAGCCACTTGCAAATTGTTTTGCTTGCTCTACTGTTTCATTTGGGCGAGTTTCCTTTACTTGTTCCTTACGCGATAGCTGCCCTTCTTCCTGCCCACCACTCGCTACCACTTCTTCCGTTAATGAATGTCCACAATTCCCGCAAAACTTTGCTTCCGCTGCATTTTCTGTATGACACGCCGGACATTTCATTCTCTCATCCCTCCTTAAGCATATACCTTATAGGGTGTTACAAATTCAATATATGACTTTGGACATAAAACATGACTACAAGAAAAAGAATATGAAATCCTTCTTTTAAACGAAACTATGTGTGCTAGTAATATAGAAAAATAATGTTATTATGAAACAGAGCAAATAACATTTTTAAAAGATTGGATGAAGACAGTGGAATTTGTAAACTCGATTTTTCAAACACTCCTTACAAGCGTGATCCAATTATTCTCTTTAATTGGTGTCATCATTGTAATTGGATTTATATTAGGTTATTTAGAATCTCTCACACGAATGTATTGGTCGAGAGCTTTTGGTAGGAAAGGCTTCCTTTTAACTGCGTGGATTGGTGTCCCTATTCATGAACTTGGACATGCAATTATGTGTATACTATTTCGTCATAAAATTGTAGCAACGCAGTTCTTCCCGACAGATACAAGTCAAGGAGCTTTAGGTTACGTACAACATCAATACAATCAAAAAAGTATATATCAACGAATCGGTAATTTCTTTATCGGTATCGGCCCTATTATTTCTGGTATTACTACCTTAATACTTTTAATGCGCTATTTCGTACCAGGGTCATATTCTTTATTTAATACGACTCTCGAAACAACTGTTGCATCGACTTCTATTAACTTAGACATGATTCAAAACATGCTACTATCGACGTTTGTATTATTGAAAAGCTTATTTACAATAAGCAATTTATTGAATCCTTCATTTTGGTTATTTTTATTTATCGCCATTTGTATTTCCGCACATATCGCTTTAAGTAAACCAGATATAAAAGGATCAATAGACGGTGTCATCGTCATGTTTATCATTTTATTTTTATTCAATATAATAGCAGGACTTTTTCAGTATGATAGTAACCAACTAATCGGCAAAATGATGAAATATAACATGTATCTCATTGCGTTTTCTAGTGTGGCGCTGCTGTTCTCTTGTATTTCTACACTTGTGAGTTTTGGATTTTATAAAATAAGAAGAGGGCGTTCGTTTTGAACGCCCTCTTCTTATTTAGTTATTTTTCTTATAATCACAATGCTCAACCGGAACACGAGCATTCCCTTCTTCATCCGTACACCATGATTGCGACTGAAAGGCAAGGAAAATACCAACCCACTCTTCCTTCTTCTCAAAATGAATGAGCATACCACCATCTTGCCATATACCGTCATCACCTTGCCATTTCTCTACATTTCCTTGATTCATATGAATATCGTGTATACCGTTTCCAGGTGTAAAGTCGAAATACGAATCAGGTATTTTTTCTTCTGGTCCCCATCTTTCACCAAACGCATAAATAATCGCCTTTTCTTCTATTGCTCGCTTTATATAACGCTCTATCTTTTCATTTAAATCATTATCAACTCCTGCTTTTTCAGCAGGTAAAGGAATCATTTGCTTGGAATCAAATAAATTACCTCTTACATAATCTAAAGCTACTTTCGGTTCATTATTTTTTATTTCTGTAAAACCGAACGGTAATGTCGGTAAAATATGAATCGCCTCTGATCGAATATCGTCGCTCGCAAAATATAAAACTTCTGACGGATAACTTTGCGATTTCACGTTAATTGCAATGCGATAATCTACTCCTGCTTCACCTTGTAAATGAACTTGATAATGAGGTGTTTTGCCTTTTCCAATCTTAGATTGTATAACTGTACCTTTTAATACACCGTAGTTTTTTAAGGGCATACCTTTCATCTCCTATTCATTTAGTAGAAGCTTTTCATATTTAAAACATTATCCAGTCATAAAGAAAATCCTCCTATGTTAGGAGGATTTTTAATTTCTCAATATATACCAAAAGAAAACTTCCACTACTACAAGTAACACCGCACCAAAAATCATTAACGTCGTCTTCTTTAATAGTTCGTTTTCACGATAAGGGATATTACATAAATAAGCACCGAGTGTAATCCGTGATGGGCAAGCGATTGTCGCTACTGATGACGCTGTGTTTTGCAGTGTTGTGACGTATTGCCACGGGAGTGCTACATTTTGCGCTGTTTGCATTTGTAGTTTTATAAACATTGCATTTGATCCTGCGTTACTACCGGTTAAAAAACCGCCAATTCCTCCAATGAAAGGAGCAACGAAAACGAAAAACGTACCAAATGTTTCACCAGCTGTCTTTGCGAGTAATGAATGCATGCCAGATGCACCCATTAGCTCTGAAATCGCAATGAACATCGTTGTTGTAATAGCGAAAGGAATCCATTGTTTTATCGTTTGCGAGAGTGATTGTTTAATAATATGAGATGGAATGCGGAAGAAAATAATTGTAAATAAACAAGTCATGGCGAGCCAAAATCCTGGCGAATATAGTAGTTCTAGTTTGTAAGAGTATGATTTTAAATCGAGAACCGCATATGACCTGAGCAAATCATGTAATGCAGGAACGAGGCGAGATAGTAAAATACAAACTGTTAAGAATATATAAGGGCTAATAATTTTTATAATGGATACTTCCCTCTCCGTAGCCGCCGCATGTTCTGTTAAAAGGTTTTGTTCATTTTTCCCTTTTAATTTTATGATAAGAAAGCCAAATGTAATGGTAACGATAGAACTTAATATCCCTGCTAATTCAACACTTACGTATGCGTTAGAAAGATAGATTCCGAGCGCAAATAATAGAAAGAAACCAACGCCTTCCTTCCACTTTTCTATAACTGCCTGAAAGCCACCGACAACGTATAAAGAAAGAAAGATAAAGTATGCAAAAATCGGGATGCTTAATAATGCTGTATTTGTGCCAAGAGTTGTGAGCGGCATGTTAATAAGTTGCGCACCGATAATCGTACCCGTTGCCATCGCGCCCCATGAACTAGCGAGTAGACCGATAAACGAAAGTAGTACAGCTTGAAACGGCTTATAACCGAGAGAAAGAAAAATAGGTGCTGCAACCATAAAACCAATACCGAACCCACTCACCGATTCAATAAGTGGACAAATACCAAAACACATAAGAAGCATTTGCAATAAGCGATCGTGCGTGATTTGTTCTAGAAATCGTGCTACTTGATCGATGTATCCCATTTTGTTCATGAGGTGAAATAAAAAAATACCGAAAAACAAAACGTATCCGACAATAAAACAAATTAACCAACCTTTAATCGTAGCGTGTACAGTTTCACTTATCCCTAACCGAAATGTTGGTGAGAGTAAAACGATTCCAACAGAAACGGTATAAGAAATTAATGAGGCTCTTAATGACGTTTGTTTAAATAAAAATAAACAAATGAAAATCATCATAATTGGGATAAGTGCCAACAATATGGCCATGTTATCATCTCATTTCATTAAAAATACAATTTTTAACTATTATATAACAGATGTCATATTTTTCAATTATTTTTACAACAGATTCAAAAAAGGAGCCATTTGGCTCCTTTTTTTGAATCACTCCCATTTTCTTTTGTCCTGAAAAACCGTCTGTTGTCCGATTATTTTTTCTAGCACACCAAACACAATATAAGCACATATTACTTGCAGTACAATATTCCCAAATTTCATTAATGAAAATGAATAAATTCCCCGAAATAACTCGTTTAATAACACAATCGAAACGATACTAAATAGTTCTATACTAATCGAAAATATACATACTTCTAAAATAGATTGCTCTTGTATTCGATTTAATTGGGAAAAGATGAATACATATCCTAAAAACAGAGCCATCAACTCTATTTTCGTCATGCTAATGAGCCAAGCGTATAATGGTACAGTTAAAAGAAGATATAATAGTTTACGTCTTAGCATGCCTTCTCACCCCCTAAATTATATGTATTTTCTGTATATTTTAACATTTATTACGTAAAACAAAAAGAAGAGACTTATGCCTCTTCTTTTTGCTTTACTGCCTGTATTAATTCACATATTTCCTCTTGTTTTTCATTTTCTAACAACTCAATAACCTTACTTCCAACGACAACACCGTCGCATATTGTAATCATGTCTTCTATTTGCTCTCGTGTTGAAATACCGAATCCTGCGACTACTGGTAAGTGGACGTGTGATTTTACTTTTTCTAAGTAACTATGAATCTCATCTTTAAAGTTTTGACGTACTCCCGTTACGCCCGCTACTGTAACGGCGTAGACGAATCCTTCTGATTCACTCGTAATTTTTTCGATTCGCTCAATTGGGCTCGTTACAGTAACGAGCGGAATTAAAGCTATATTCGCCTCGCGTAGAAGCGGTGCAATGATGTCTTGTTCTTCATAAGGTAAGTCCGGAACGATAATGCCATCCACACCTGCTTCAAGACAACTCTCAATGAAACGTTCCTTTCCGAATGCGAGTACTGGATTTAAATATGTCATGAGTACAAATGGAATTTTTACTTCTTTCCTTACTTCTGCTAACGCTTGAAAAATACCTTTTAATGTTACACCGCTATCTAGCGCTCGTTTCCCTGCTCTTTGAATCGTTGGACCGTCTGCGACTGGATCTGAAAACGGGATACCAATTTCAACAATGCTTGCTCCTGCTTCATCTAGAAAACGAATTCTTTCTTTTAGTTTTTCAAGGCCACCATCTCCGCCCATTACGTACGGAATAAATGCTTTTTTGCCATTTTCAAACGCTGCTTTAATTTTTTCTACTCCCATTTTTTACACCTCTTCCATATAACGTTTTATACTCTCTACATCTTTATCACCACGGCCGGATAAACAAATGACAAGTCCTTCGTCTTGCTTCATTTGCGGTGCTAGTTTTAAAGCGTACGCAACAGCATGTGAGCTTTCTAATGCCGGGATAATGCCTTCTTTTTTCGTTAATAATTGAAATGCCTCTAACGCTTCTTCATCTGTAATAGAATGATAAGAAACGCGGCCAATATCTTTTAGCAAGCTATGTTCTGGTCCAACCCCTGGGTAATCTAGTCCGGCTGAAATAGAGTGTGCTTCTTGAATTTGTCCTTCTTCATTTTGTAGAAGATACATCATCGATCCGTGTAAAACACCGACACTTCCTTTCGTTAAAGTGGCTGCGTGCTTTTCTGTGTGAACACCTTTTCCAGCTGCTTCAACACCGTAAAGAGCAACTTCTTCATCGTGTACGAAAGGATAAAACATTCCCATTGCATTACTACCACCGCCAATACAAGCAACGACTGCTTCTGGTAATTTTCCTTCTAATGCTTCGTATTGTTTTTTCGTTTCTTTCCCAATTACACTTTGGAAATCACGGACAATTTGCGGGAACGGGTGTGGTCCGAGAACTGATCCCATAATGTAGTGCGTATCATGCACGTGTGAAACCCAGTAACGAAGTGCCTCGTTCACCGCATCTTTTAATGTGCCGCTACCTGCCGCTACGCTTTCTACTTTCGCTCCAAGTAATTCCATTCGGAACACATTTAATTTTTGACGTCTCACATCTTCTTCTCCCATAAAGATGACGCATTCTAATCCGAGAAGGGCACATACAGTAGCTGTTGCAACTCCGTGTTGTCCTGCTCCTGTCTCAGCGACAACTTTTTTCTTACCCATTCTTACCGCAAGAAGTGCCTGACCAATTGTATTATTAATTTTATGAGCTCCGGTATGATTCAAATCTTCACGCTTTAAATAAATCTTCGCTCCGCCGCAATACTTCGTCATATTTTCAGCAAAATATAGCGGTGTTTCTCTCCCAACGTACGTTTGTAAATAATGGTTTAATTCCTTTTGAAACTCTTCATCTTGCATCGCTTCTTTATATGCTTCTTCTAATTCTAATACGGACTGCATTAACGTTTCTGGAACGTATCGCCCCCCGTATATACCGTAGTGACCTTTTTCATCTGGATATGCGTAGTTCATTTGGAACACTCCTTCGCTTTTTTAATAAATTGTTTTATTTTCTTTAGATCTTTCTTTCCTTCTGTCTCTACTCCACTACTCACATCGACCATATATGGCTGAACGGTTTGAATAGCTTCTTCTATATTAATGATGTTTAATCCGCCAGCTAATATCGTTTTCTCTCGCAATGCTTTTGGCATATGCGCGAGTAACTCCCATGAGAATGTCTTTCCATTTCCTCCGTGGAACTTTTCTTTCGGGCTATCAAATAACATATAATCTGTTTCGTATTTTTTCGCACGTTCCATATCTTGTTCTAAAGCTACTCCTACAGCTTTTATAGACGGAATTTTCAATCTTCTAATGTAATGATTGTCTTCATCCCCATGTAGTTGAACGTGCGTTAATCCGCACTCCTCTACAATTTTCTGGACCACTTCTACTGATTCATTTACGAAAACACCGACCTTTAAAACGTGGGCTGGAATTTCCTCAATAATTTCTTTCGCTTGCTCTGGAGTAATTTTTCGTTTACTTTCTGCAAAAACAAATCCGAGTGCATCTGCTCCGTATTCGCACGCACTTTTCGCTGTTTCAACATCAGTAATACCGCAAATCTTTACTTTCATATTTTCACCTTACATTCATCGAAAAAACTGCTAATAGAAGATGTTGTCATAAGCGCTTCACCAACTAATACACCTTTTGCACCAGCTCGTTTGACGCGAATGATATCTTCTTTTGAATGAATGCCGCTTTCACTAATCCAAAGTAGGTTTTCCTCATTCAGTCGTTTTCCAAGTTTTTCAGTTTGGCTTAAATCTACTTCGAATGTTTTTAAATTACGGTTGTTAATACCAATAACGTGCGGATTTAATCGGATTGCAATTTCTAATTCCTGTTCATCATGAACTTCAACAATCGCTTCTAATCCTATTTCTAGTACGTAGTTATAAAGCTCGTTTAATTTCTCTTTTGACAATGCTGCAACGATTAATAAAATAAGATCTGCTCCTGCTTCATACGCTCTATCAATTTGAATTTTATCGATTATAAAATCTTTACATAAAAGCGGAATGTTACCTTCTGCTCTTGCCGTTTGTAAGTCGTGAAACGACCCTTTAAAAAATTGACCGTCTGTTAAAACAGAAACTGCTCCAGCACCGCATTCTTCATATGTTTTCACTTGTTTTGGAACATCAACGTGTAAATTAATATCACCTTTTGATGGAGACGCTCGCTTTACCTCTGCGATTACAGTAAACTGCTCTAAAGCTTTTACAAGTGAGTGTGTTTTCCTTTTTTCTTTCACTGGTGAATATGTTTCATATAACTCCGCAACTTCTACTTTCTTTTGTTCCACAATTTTGTCTAAAATCGTCCCCATTTTAATTCACCCTTTCTAATTTTTCATGGCTTGCTGTAATTAATAAGTTTAACTTCTCTAATGCTTTTCCGGAATCAATGCTATGCGTTGCTAGTTTAATTCCTTCTTCAATCGTTTCCGCTTTTCCGTTTGCGAAAAGAGCAAGCCCTGCATTTAATAAAACGGTATCGCGGTATACACTTTTTTCTCCGCTCAATACTCCGATCGTAATCTTTGCATTTTCTTTTGAATTCCCGCCTCTAATTTCTTCATTTTTCACTCTTGAAAAACCATATTTTTCAGGCTCAATACTCATTTCGATTATTTCATTGTCTTTTAAAATAGCGACGCAGTTTTCTCCTTGTAATGATGCTTCATCTAAAAAGCCACTTCCGTTTACGACGAGCGCTTGTTTTCTACCAAGTTTCTGCAACACTTCCGCTACTGGCAATAACATATCTCGTTTATAAATACCGACAAATTGTGTTTCTAAATGAACGGGATTCGTCAACGGTCCAATTAAGTTAAAGATCGTCGGAACGTTTAATTCTTTTCTTATTTTCATAATGCGTCTTAATGCTGGATGCATCGCTGGTGCGAATAAGAAGGCAATACCTACATTCTCTAATAAATAGTCAATCTCACCAGGCGTACAGCTAATGTTTACACCGAGTTCTTCTAATAAATCAGCACTTCCTGTTTTACTAGAAACAGCGCGGTTTCCATGTTTCGCAACCTTTACGCCAGCTCCGGCAAGTACAAATGCCGATGTTGTACTAATATTGAATGTTTGCGCACCGTCACCACCCGTTCCGCAATTGTCCATCGCTCCTTTTATATGATTTGAAAACGGCAATGCCTTTTCGCGAAGAGCACGAACGAGACCGTATATTTCTTCTGCTGTTTCGCCTTTCGCTTTCAGTAATACTAAGAAAGCTGCAACTTCACTTTCCAATATGTTGTCACTTAATAAAAGGAGCCCTGCTTCATACATTTCTTCCTCTGTTAAATGCTGTCCCTCTACTAATTTTCGAAGATAACTGTTCATACTCTCTCCTCCTCTTTCACTTGTGCTAAAAAGGCACGTATTAATTTTCCGCCTTCTTCTGTTGCAATTGATTCTGGGTGAAACTGTAATCCGAAGAGCTGATAATAGTTATGACGAACTGCCATGATTTCTCCGTCATCCATCGCCGTCGCGAGTATGTCAAAGCATTGTGGTAAACTATTTTGCGCTGCGACGAGTGAATGGTAACGCATTGCCGTTAGCGGCTGCGTAACGTACGAAAAGATTGACGTTCCGTTATGTTTCACACGTGATGTTTTTCCGTGTTTAATGCGCTCTGCTCTAACAATTTCTCCTCCAAATGCGGATATGATTGCTTGATGGCCAAGGCAAATTCCTAAGATGGGAACGTTCTTATAAAAGTGACGAATAACATCGATACAAATTCCAGCATCTTCTGGTTTCCCAGGTCCCGGTGAGAGCACAATTCCTTTCGGCTTCATCTCCTCTAATTGTTCAATTGTTATTTGATCATTTCTTACGACGACGATGTTTTCTTCGTACTCGCCTAATAGTTGATACAAGTTATATGTGAAGGAATCATAGTTATCAATCAGTACAATCATTTCATAACCTCCAAAAGCGCTCTCGCTTTATTTAATGTTTCCTCATATTCAGCAACCGGATCTGAATCGTAAACGATACCCGCTCCTGCCTGAACGTACGCTTTCTCATCTTTCACAACCATCGTTCGAATTGCTAGCGCCATATCAAGGTTTCCTGAGAATGAAATATATCCAACTGCTCCGGCATATACATTTCTTTTTTCATGCTCTAATGTATTGATAATTTCCATCGCCCTTATTTTCGGAGCTCCTGACACTGTGCCAGCTGGTAAACAATACGCTAATGCATCAAATCCGCTCATTCGTTTTCGCAATGTTCCGTAAACTTCAGATACAATGTGCATAACGTGAGAGTATTTCTCTACTTTCATATATTTATCTATCGTCACAGAGCCAATTTCACTTACTCTGCCAATGTCATTTCGGCCTAGGTCCACAAGCATCATATGCTCTGCTCGCTCTTTCTCATTTCCTAACAGTTCTTTTTCGATTTCCTCATCTTCCTGCTTCGTTTTCCCTCTCGGCCTCGTACCCGCAATTGGGTTTGTCATCACCTTATCGTCTCTTACTGATAGTAAACTTTCTGGCGAAGAACCGAGAACGACGTAATCTTGAAAATCAATATAGAACATATATGGTGATGGATTTGCAATTCGAAGTTTCCGGTAAAGGGAAAATGAATCTCCTTTACATTCACTTTTTAATCGCTGGGATAATACAACTTGAAAAATATCTCCGGCCCGAATGTATTCTTTCGCTGTTTCTACCATTTCACAAAATTCTTTTTCCGTTATTGAAGAAGTAAATGATAACGATGATATTACTTCACTCACATTCTCTTCTTCACCGTTTAACACTTCCTCTTTGTATCTTTGCAATCTTTCATATACTTCTTCATAAGAAGCTGAATCTTCTTGCCCGCATACATATACAAACGACAACTTTTGGCGTAAATGATCGTAAACGATAAACTCGCGATACAGTAGTACGTGTACTTCTGGAATATTTAATGGATCATGCAAGTCTAATCCTATATTTTCATACTGCCGAATTACGTCATAGCCGATATATCCAATCGCTCCTCCGCAAAACGGAAATGGACTCTCTACTTGTTCTGGTGCGATTACCTCTTCTAATACTTGCAATACGTTACCTTGCAACTTTTCTGTTTGCCCATACATCGTTCGTTCTACTTCTATACCGACGCTTTTCACTTCTCCATAAGGATTACACCCTAAGTAAGAATAGCGCCCTTTATCTTGATGAAGCTGTGAACTTTCTAGTAAAAACTTTTTCTTACCCTTCATACGTCTATATAAAGAAATTGGCGTAATGCTATCTCCTTCTTCTTCAGCGATTACTAAAAATGTTTTTCCTTGTTCTTTTTGCTTCATAAATTCCTCTTTTGTCATCATGCCTTTCACCTCACTCTGAAAAATAAAAAAGTCCCCTACATATCGAAATATGTAGAGGACGATAAATTTACCGTGGTACCACCTCATGTTGGACGCAAAAGCATCCCGCTTTATTCAGGTACAAAATATATACCTTATCCTTGTAACGGCGGAACCCGGGTTGCCTACTGAAAACAATTGTTCAGCATACCTCTCGTAAGCCCATTCCGTATATGGCACCGTACCGGGCTCCCACCTGCTCCCGGCTCTCTGTAACGTCTCCAAATATACGTACTCTTCTTACTTAAACGATTTAGCTTATTTAATTTTTTATACACAAAAAGGGAGTACTCATCCTATAGAAAGGACGGGTACTCCCGTGGTGCCACCTTAATTCGTTACGAATGTAACGCACTTTACCGTATCAAAAACAATACGTGTCTCTTGTATCGATGAGATCATGTCGCCAAAGCCTACTTCTTTCGTTTCGGTTTGGAAGCTCCGAAGCCCATTCCACATCAATTCCATACTGATTCGCACCAACCATCAGCTCTCTGCCATGTTCATCATGTGTACTCTTCTTCATCAACGCTTGCATTTTTTTAAGTTGCACTCATTATATTCCTCGCATTTCTAATAAGTCAATACTTTTTCCAAAAAAAATATTTTTTCTTCATCCGATATTATATTGACAAAACAACCTGTTTTTATGTAAATATAATAAATACTCTATTAAAACTAAGGTTTTTTGTCAGAAAATTATATATTACAAAAGCGAAACATTGTCAAAAAACGCTTACATTTCAGAAAATTCGTATTTCTGAAATGGATTTTTCTGAATAATCATGATAGATTATAAATATGCAAAATGCATCAAAAGACATGACAAAAGGAAGGGGAACTACATGAGTACGCAGATGTTAACTTTAACTTCTATCTCTATTTACATGCTCGGGATGTTAGTAATCGGCTATTTCGCCTACAAACGAACGTCCAACTTAACAGATTATATGCTTGGCGGGCGTACACTAGGCCCCGCAGTAACAGCATTAAGTGCTGGAGCATCAGATATGAGCGGTTGGCTTTTAATGGGCTTACCCGGTGCAATGTTTAGCGTTGGATTAAGTAGTAGTTGGATTGCAATCGGCCTAACATTAGGCGCATACGCAAACTGGCTATATGTCGCTCCTCGCTTACGTACCTACTCTGAAATTGCAAACAACTCTATTACTATTCCAGAATTTTTGGAACACCGTTTCCACGACAAATCTCACATGCTACGCTTAGTATCCGGACTTGTTATTATGATTTTCTTTACTTTTTATGTAGCTTCAGGATTAGTTTCAGGCGCTGTATTATTTGAAAATTCATTTGGTATGAACTATCATGTTGGATTATTCATTGTAGCAGGCGTTGTTGTAGCTTACACATTATTCGGTGGTTTCTTAGCAGTAAGTTGGACAGACTTCGTGCAAGGAATCATTATGGTTGTTGCTCTTATTCTTGTTCCTATCGTAACAATTATGAATTCACACGGACTTGGACCTGCGTTTGACACAATTCGATCGGTAGATCCAACACGTTTAGATATTTTTAAAGGTGCCTCTACTTTAGGAATGATTTCTTTATTCGCATGGGGCCTTGGTTATGTTGGACAACCTCATATTATCGTACGCTTTATGGCAATTTCGTCTGTAAAAGAAATTAAAAGCGCACGAAGAATTGGTATGAGCTGGATGATTTTCTCTGTTGTCGGAGCTATGTTTACTGGTCTTATTGGTATTGCTTACTATTCACAACAAGAGTTGACATTATCTAACCCAGAAACAATTTTCCTTGAACTAGGAAAAATTTTATTCCACCCACTTATTACTGGATTTTTATTAGCAGCTATTTTAGCAGCTATTATGAGTACAATCTCATCTCAGCTTCTTGTTACCTCTAGTGCTATAACAGAAGATTTATATCGTACATTCTTTAAACGCTCTGCTTCTGATAAAGAGCTTGTATTTGTCGGTCGTATGGCTGTACTTGTTATCGCCTTAGTTGGGTGCGCATTAGCGTTTAAACAAAATGATACGATTTTAGCTCTTGTTGGATACGCTTGGGCTGGATTTGGTTCTTCATTCGGACCTGCTATTTTATTAAGCTTATATTGGAAACGCATGACAAAATGGGGTGCGCTTGCTGGTATGATATCAGGTGCCGCTACAGTAATTATTTGGACTCAATTCAAATTCTTAAAAGATTTCTTATATGAAATGATTCCTGGTTTCGCTATTAGTTTACTAGTAATCGTAATTGTTAGTTTACTAACACAGCCTTCAAAAGAAGTTGAAGAGCAATTTGAGAATTTCGAAAAACAACACCGTAATAATCTATAAAAAGAAAGCTCTGCTGTTATCATAACAGCA
>NZ_ALBR01000075.1:0-140914 GCF_002081505.1 Bacillus sp. CDB3
GCTGTTATCATAACAGCAGAGCTTTCTTTTTATTACAGTTCGACAATCTTCTTCTCAAATTTAACAAATTCTTTATGTTTCGTTAAATTTAACATAACACTACTCCTTTATAGTATTAGTATCAGCACTTATACAGAAAGGGGACTCCAACATGTTAGCAGCTTTCCAGCGACAACATATAAGAAAATTTTCACCTATCACAAATACTTCTGCTTCTTGTTTAAACATACAACCTAATCCACCCAAAATTTCTATTGCTCCTTCTGTTATTTCAGTCATCGGTGTTCATATGGAAAAAAATAAGTTGAAAGTAAGAACTGGACAAAGTACTAAGTTATCAGCTTCCGTTTTGCCAATGCAAGCAACGAATAAAGAACTTATTTGGACAAATATGAATGCTGATGTCGTCACAATGTATCCACAAGGTGATACGGTAACGATTACTGGAAAAAGTGCAGGAAGAGCAGTCGTAATTGTTACAACTGCTGAGGGAAAATTTCGTGACCTATGCGTCATTCATGTACAACCTTATATGACAAATCCAAAGTAAAAGAGTGGCTTCATAGCCACTCTTTTACTTTATTTCAATGTGCGGATTTTTACTTTTCACAAGATTAATAAACTGTTCTTTATTTTGAGGAGAAATAATCTCTGTTTCATATGACCCGTAAACAATTTCAATTCGATCGAATGATAAAGTGAAACTTTAATCAGTGGGGGGTGTTCATCCCCCACTGATTATTAGTTGAACCAATCGGGCGTTTACGGGCAGTTGACCTCCCACCTAACTTCTTTGCTCCAGCTGAATTTTGAGGTGGGAGTTTTACTGCCCACAAATAGCGGGATAATGCATGAGCTGCTATTGGATTTTCCGTATTTGAAATTTGTTTTATATCTCGTATAAATATACGCTTTTTAACGAGACCTGATCTAATAGTAATTGTTTCTTCTCCGACAATATATTTTGTCGAAAACCAACTCCAAATAAATAATATTGCTAACGGAATTGTAAAAAATAAAAGAAAATATTCTCTCCCTGCAAATATGGGAGCAAAACACGCTCCAATGACAACGAAAAAAATCGGATATAACCATACATCTTTTTTTGATGGAAATTCCACTAAACTTCCCCTCTCTTGATTTAAGTCAATGAATCTCCTCCTCTTCTCTATTACAATGAAAACAACATTAGAATAGGAGGACGTATTATGACTGAGCGAAAATTTGCCTTATTTGCAGGCACTTCTCTTCTTATCATGGCATTCACTGCATTTTTTTCTTACGGTTTTGTTCATGTAAATCTCGTTGTACCAAGTAATGCGAGCACGACACTCCATAATATTCAAACTTCAAGTTCACTTTTCAAAGCAGAAATTTTCGGATGGATTATCATTTTTATTACGGATATTATCGCCTCGTGGGCTCTTTATTTCTTTCTAAAACCTATCCATGCTAGCCTCTCATTACTAGCTACCTGTCTTCGTCTTATGTATACAGCTATACTTGGGATTGCTATATTCAATTTAACATTTGTATTACTTCTTTCAAAAAGTACAGTTGCTAATTTAGAAGCATATACAATGTTATTTCTAGAAGCTTTTGAATACATTTGGTCTGTAGGGTTAATCATTTTCGGCTTACATCTTTTCGCTTTAGGATATGTAACTTTTCTATCTAAACAAATACCGAAATTGATTAGTGTATTACTATTCATCGCTGCTATCGGTTATATCGTAATTCACGTCATGAATACAATGTTTTCACAATATGATGCGATGATTTCCATTCTTAATGTTGTCTTTCAACTACCGATGATCGCAGGTGAACTAGGATTTAGTATATGGCTATTGATTAGAGGTGGAAAAAACTCTACTGTTTGAGTCGTTTCTTAATTCTACTTAATGATTCTGGCGTAATACCTAGATAACTTGCCAATTGATATTGAGGAACACGATTGATTAAATGAGGTCGTTTTTGTAATAATGATTTGTAGCGCTCTTCTGGTGTCGATGCAATAAATAATGTAAGTTCTTCTTGTACCTCACCAAAATTGTATTCAATCATTTGACGTGTCATTTCTTCTAACTGTGAATATTTCTTATACATGTCCTTTTCACAATACAGGTCGCCCACTACAACTAGGCAGTCTTCTAGACACGTTAATGTATGTGGGGATGATTTATCTTGTTTATGATGATTGAAATTTGCAATTGCCTGTTCTTCTGTATAAAAATTTGATGTAACTTCTTTCCCGGCTTCATCTATACAATGTTGCCTCACGCATCCTTTTAATACAAAGTAACATTTAGACGGAACATCTCCTTGCCTTAGGAGTACTGTTCCTTTTTTATATTCTTCAATTTGTAATTCTTCCACGATTATACGCTGCTGCTCTTCACTTAATGTTGTAAGCTTTGTCATGTATTTCATTAAAATATCTTTCATTTGGTCTCTCCTTCCCCTTCTATATTTGTATGAGAAACGTATGATTTAACTCCACTTTATATTATCTTTTTTCATGCTATATGGCGGGAATTCCCCCTATTGATCTGTTTTATTTTCTGCATAGAACAAAAAAAGAGAAGTTACCAATAACTTCTCTTTTCGTATATTAGAATAGGCTCGTTATAATTCCTGTGTATAAGCCGGTTTGTTCACCACATTTTTTGATGTTCGCTTTTGTTGCTGCAGTAAGAAAACAGATACACCAAATAATACGAGCATGCTACCTATAATTTGCATTGCGTTTAATTTTTCCCCAAGTAAGAAGAACGCTAGTATAGATGCCCCAACTGGTTCTCCTAAAATACTCATTGAAATCGTTGTTGCATTTACGTAGTTTAATAACCAGTTATTAATGACATGTGACACTGTCGGCACAATCGCAAGTAAAAGAAAAACGGTCCAGTCCCACTTCGTATAACCTGTAAAAGGTACTTGCAGCACTATATTATAAATCCCCATAAAAATCCCTGCGAATGCAAAAACTGTAAAGCTGTAAATCCAGTGTGATACTTTCTTTACTGTTGTTTGCCCGATAAATAAATAACCGACAACTGCTATCACACTTAAAAAGGATAATATATCCCCATAAATCGCTTGTTCACTTAGCCCTAAATCTCCCCAGCCAATACACATTACACCTAGTATCGCAATTCCCATTGTCGCAATAGCTGAGTATGTTGTTCTTTCTTTAAATAAGAAAAACCCTCCAACTAAAGATACGATTGGTTGAAGTGCTAAAATAATCGTCGAACTAGCAACTGTCGTATGCTTTAAAGATTCAAACCATAAAAGAAAATGAAGCGCTAAAAAGAAACCAGATCCGATTAAAAATCCCCAATCTTTTCTTTGAATCCTACTAAACTCTTCCCGCTTTTTCCAAACGATTGGCAGCATAATAAGCACGATAATCCATAATCGATACATACTTAAAATAGAAGATGGTGCTGAGGACATCTTTACAAAAACTGCTGCGAATGAAATTGCTATAATTGAAATTGCTAATGGTAGTGCGATTGATTTTTCTTGTTTCAAACCTTGTCTCCCCTCTCACCTGTAAAAAATCCCACTTCATTATATCCGTTTTCTTTCATAACTTAAATACTAATTTTTTAGATTCTTCGTACCATTATGGTAAAATAGAAATTGAGGCACCTATTAGTGAATATTTCTTTCCTTTTCACTACAAGCGTCGCTCTTACAATCATAGTAAATTTTTATTTAGGGGGATATACATGAATCAAACAATAGGGCGAATTGAAGAAATTTCATTTTTTAGTACATCACTTCAAGAGGAACTTACACTTCTTGTTTATTTACCAGTAAATTACACACCTCTCCATAAGCATACGGTTGTTATTGCACAAGATGGTAGAGATTATTTTCAGCTTGGTAAAGCACACCGTGTAATTGAGCGTCTTCGTGAAACAGAAGAAATCGACCGCACAATTATTGTCGGTATTCCATATAAAAATGTACACGATCGTAAGGAAAAATATTTCCCGAATGATGTAAAGAATGCTGCTTACATTCGTTTCCTTGCTCACGAGCTTGCTCCATATATTGATGAAAATTATCCAACGTATCAAATGGGTAAAGGTCGCGTTTTAATTGGAGATTCTCTTGGTGGTACAGTATCTTTCATGACTGCACTTATGTATCCGCATACATTCGGTAAAGTCGTTATGCAATCACCATTTGTTGATGAAACAGTCATGAACTTAGCAGAAGACTTTAAAGATCCACAGGCGTTAGAACTTTATCACGTCATTGGGACAGAAGAAACAGCTGTAAAGCGCACAGACGGACAAGTATCTGATTTCGTAGAACCAAATCGTGAGTTAAATAAACTTCTTATAGATAGAAATTTCATCACGCATTATGAAGAGTTTGAAGGGAATCACACTTGGAAGTATTGGCAAGCTGATTTACCGAAAGCTTTCTCTCATATTCTATCAATGAAATAATAGAGAGCAGTATTCAGAATAATTTGATATAATAGATTAAGAGAGTTATTCTCAAAATCTAACTAGACTTACAAAGGGAGGAATTGGAACATGAAATTAGGCATTGTAATTTTTCCATCAAAAATGATTCAAGATAAAGCGAACGGATTGCGTAAACGTTATGATCCGCACTACGCATTAGTTCCGCCACATATTACATTGAAAACACCCTTTGAGACGCAAGATGATCAACTAGAATCGATTGTAAACGAGTTACATACAATCGCAAATAAAACGAACCCTTTCACCCTTCATGTTGGCAAAGTCGGTTCATTCGCACCTGTTAATAATGTCCTTTATTTTAAAGTAGAAAAAACACCTGAACTAACTTTCTTAAATGAAGAAATGCATAATGGTTTCTTTACACAAGAGCGTGAATACTCTTTCGTACCTCATTTAACAATCGGTCAAGACTTATCAGATGCAGAGCATGCTGATGTATTAGGTCGATTACGTATGAAAGATTTCTATTATGAACAACCAATTGATCGTTTCCACCTTCTATATCAATTAGAAAACGGAACTTGGACTGTACATGAAACATTCCACCTTGGAAAGGGGAACAACTAATTTGCACGCACAAATCGTACAAACAGACGCGCAGCTAAGTGATGCATTCTCCGTACGTAAACAAGTTTTTGTAGAAGAACAACGTGTTTCTTCTGAAGAAGAGTACGATGAATTCGAAGATACATCGGCGCACGTTGTTGCATATGACAATGACGTTCCAGTCGGTGCAGGTCGCTTTCGCATCGTTGATGGAATAGGGAAAATGGAACGCATTTGTGTACTAGCTTCCCATCGTAAAAAAGGAATTGGCAAAATCATTATGGATGCACTTGAAGCTTACGCAAAGGAAGAGTCTTTACCGAAATTGAAACTTCATGCCCAAACACATGCTGAAGTTTTCTATAAAAAGCTAGGGTACGTAACGGCTTCTGATGTGTTTATGGAAGCTAATATCCCGCACGTCGTAATGATAAAAGAATTGTAAAGTGAAACTTTAATCAGTGGGGGTTTTGTTCATCCCCCACTGATTATTAGTTGAACCAATCCCGCTATTTGCGGGATAAATTTGTAGCAGGAGGTAACCCCTCCTGTTTTTTACATTGCTATTTTCTTTTTCTTCCGCTAAAGTTAAATGTTGATGCTATAGTTTTGAAGGTGAATATATGACACAAGAAAAATTTTCACAAAAATCGTTAACACATGCTGGCATTCCGCAAGCGACATACCATATTCCGAAAACGTCTACCCATTTAATTATGGAAGAAGATGCAGATGCGGCGTATTTCCGTGCTTTAGAACAGCAAGGTATTTATTTAAATGAAAAACAGTTAGAAGCAGTGCGAACGACAGAAGGACCTGTTCTTACACTAGCTGGCGCTGGCAGTGGTAAAACATCTGTTTTAACAACTCGCGTTGGTTATTTAGTTAATGTAAAACATGTTCATCCGCGAAATATTTTACTGCTTACGTTTACACAAAAAGCAGCTGAAGAAATCCGAAGTCGTGTAGCAAACTTGCCTGGTATGAATCATGCTGCAAGTAGCTATGTTGTTGCTGGTACATTCCACTCTGTCTTTTTAAAATTGCTTCGTAGTCAAGGATATAATCAGCAAATTTTAGCAAATGAAAAACATAAACAAATTATGATAAAGAAAATTTTGAAAGAATTACGCTTAAAAGACGATTATGATGCCGAAACAATACTCGCTATGATTTCACTTGAGAAAAACAAATTGAATCGTCCGAAAGATGTAAAAGCGAAAACACCGGTTGAACAAGAATTCAAAGAAGTATACGAACGTTTTGAAGAGGTAAAACAACGATACAATTATATCGATTTTGACGACATCTTATTAGAAACCTATTATATGTTAGAAAATAATGCTCCTTTGCTTACTCAATTGCAACAACGTTTTCACTACATTGAAGTAGATGAGTTCCAAGATACATCGTATGCACAATATGAAATTGTAAAATTGTTAGCCACGCCAAGAAATAATTTATTTATCGCAGGTGATGACGATCAAGCGATTTACGGTTGGCGAGGAGCAAGTCACCAAATTATTTTATCTTTTCCAAAAGAATTTGATAATACAACGATTATTGCGCTTAATACGAATTATCGATCCAATCCATTTATCGTCGGACTTGGAAATGAAGTTATCAAGCTAAATCAAGAACGTTTTGATAAAGAGCTATATTCTGTTCGTGAAGAAGGTGTACAACCATTTTACGCACGACCAGCTACAACTCTTGATGAAGCAAATCAAATTTTGCAGCTCATTCAAGAAAAGGTAGATAGCGGTGAGCGAAACTATAAAGATTTTTGTTTACTGTATCGCACACATTCTGTAAGCCGTTCGTTACTTGATCAGCTTACAATTCATAAAATCCCGTTTATTAAACACGGTGCGAGTCAATCATTTTACGAGCACTCTTTAATTAAGCCTGTATTAGATCATTTACGACTCGTGCTAGAACCGTTTCGCCTAGAATCCCTTTCTAACATATTGCCGACGATGTATATCGGCCGTGATGAATGTATTTCATTTATTGAACGGGAGCAATGGAAATATGGTGAGGGGCGTTTCCCTTCTCTTCTTCATTTCTTATTATTAAATCCGAGCTTGAAACCTTTTCAAGTGAAAAAGGTAAATGAGCGCATCGATTTTATTAAATTTATAAAAGAATTAGAACCGAAAAAGGCATTAAAAGAAATTATTCATGGTAAAGGAAAATATTTAGAGTACTTACAAAGTAACGATCGTTCTTCCTTTACGATGCATAAAGACATACAAGAAGAAATGTTAGAAGAATTAATGGAGTCTGCAACTCGTTTCACCGATATTCCAGCTTACTTACAATTTATTGACGAGGCGATTCAAGGTCAAAAAGAAATGGAAGCATTAAAAACAATGCCGCAAAAAGATGCCGTATCCCTTATGTCAATTCATAACGCGAAAGGCCTTGAGTTTCCATGCGTCTTTTTACTTGGTGCAAGCGATGGTATATTGCCGCATACTTCTTCTTTAAAAGATGCAAATGACCGTGTGACGGATACTTCTGAAGCATTAGAAGAAGAAAGACGATTACTCTATGTCGCCATTACACGCGCTAAAGAAGAACTTTATATTTCCTCCCCGCAATTTTTCAGAGGAAAGAAACTAGATATATCTCGTTTTTTATATACTACGCGAAAAGATTTACCTGAAAAGACATCCATTAAATAAGGGTGTCTTTTTGCATATCACGTTATGTACATCCCCTCTATATAAATTCCCTGTTTCTATCCTGAGAATTAACGTAATATCAACCATATCCCGTTCATATTGTAATAGTGTATGTCAGAACTCACGATAAGGAGTGAACATAATGAGCTGCAATTGTAATGAAGATCATCATCACCATGATTGTGATTTCAACTGTGTATCTAATGTCGTTCGTTTTATACATGAACTACAAGAATGTGCAACTACAACATGCGGATCTGGTTGCGAAGTCCCATTTTTAGGCGCGCATAATAGTGCATCCGTAGCGAATACACGTCCTTTTATTTTATACACAAAGGCTGGAACACCATTTGAAGCATTCGCGCCATCTGCAAGCCTTACTAGCTGCCAATCTCCCATTTTCCGTGTCGAGAGTATAGATGATGATGATTGCGCTGTATTGCGTGTATTAACTGTAGTATTAGGTGATGGTACCTCTGTACCACCTGATGACAATCCAATCTGTACGTTTTTAGCTGTACCAAATGCAAGATTAGTATCAACCTCCACTTGTCTTACTGTTGATTTAAGTTGCTTCTGCGCTATTCAATGCTTACGCGATGTTTCTATATAAAACTAAATACTGATTTAAGCATGGATTGGGTGGCAGAATTCTCTGCCACCCAATCCATGCTTAAAAGGTATTATTATGTATTTTTCATAAAATTGGGAACTTGTCTAGAACATAGAACCTGTCCTTTTCATTAACTGAAAGTAGAAACAGATAAAGGAGTGAAAAACATGTTCTCTTCTGATTGCGAATTTACTAAAATTGATTGCGAGGCGAAACCAGCTAGTACACTAACTGCCTTCGGTTTTGCTTTTAATGCTTCTACGCCTCAATTTGCTTCATTATTCACACCATTACTATTACCTAGCACAAGTCCAAATCCAAACATTATGGTTCCGATAATAAACGATACGATAAGTGTAGGAGATGGGATTAAAATTCAACTACCTGGTATTTATCAAATCAGTTATACATTATCAATAAGCCTTGATAATTCCAATGCAATCCCTGAAGCTGCTCGTTTCTTCTTATCATTAGATACACCAGACAATATTATCCCAGGCTCAGGTACTGCAGTCCGCTCTAACGTTATTGGCACTGGTGAAGTAGATATCTCCAGCGGTGTTATCCTTATTAACTTAAATCCTGGCAACTTAATTCAAATTGTACCAGTCGAATTACGCGGTAGTGTAGATGTTCGTGCTGCAGCATTAACAGTTGTACAAATTGGTTAGTAAAAAGCGGTATTTCAATTAAGAAATACCGCTTTTTATTTTTATAATAAAAAACACTCACAGTAACATGAGTGTTTCATTCTTCATATTGTTTTATTATGTTCTTCTTTTTCCCACAATTACATCCCTTTTTCTTCACAAACCCTTGTTGCTGTAACTGTTCTTCATATGCCTGTTGTTGTGCCTGTTGTTGTGCTTGTTGCTGTTGCTGTATATTATACCATTGCTGCAGGTCATATGAATTTCGCCTTGAATTATTGCTCACAGCAAACATCTCCTCTACTGTCAATTCTGTCTATTCACTATATGAACAACTCCTTATTTCCGTTCCCTGATTCTTTTAAACTCCGCTTTTTCTCGTATTATGAAAATATATTATTCTCCCATAAAATATCCTGTAATGGTCTCAATGATCGCTGCTGCACCTGCAATAGCTAGTAATGCAAGTAACGGCTCTGCAACGATAGGGATCCAATTATATAAAACTAATAAAAAAGCACTAACCCATACACCTGTACACCAATAACAGCTTAACAATTCGCCAATCCACTTTCTTAATCCTTTACCTTTTACTTTTGTAAACGTTGACACACTCCCATCAGGCTCTGTAATCTCTAATTCATCAATAAACGGTCTTCGCAAAAAGGCTGTAATTTTATCATAAACAATTAAACGAGTGAGCCTAAAAGCAGCTAATGCGAAAATAAAAAATAAAAGCCAACTTGTAAACAGCATGTTTCCACCTTCCCTTATCCTCTTTCGCCTATTTAAAAAAAAAGGTCTTGAGATTGTGACCAAATCTCCTCAACTCCAATATCTTATTAATGTAAATACAAACAAGAAGATAAGGAGTGACATTAATGAGTTGTAACGAAAATAAACACCATAGCTCTTCACATTGTGTAGTTGACGTTGTAAAATTCATCAATGAACTACAAGATTGTTCTACTACTACGTGTGGATCTGGTTGTGAAATCCCATTTTTAGGAGCACACAATAGTGCTGCAGTAGCGAATACACGCCCTTTTGTTTTATACACAAAAAATGGAGAACCTTTTAAAGCATTTGCGCCAGTAGCATTAGGAGAAACTAAGCACTGTAAGTTTGAAGTTTTCCGTGTTGAGAGCGTAGATGACGATAGCTGCGCTGTGCTACGCGTATTAGTTGTTGTATTAGGTGACGGCTCCCCTGTAAAACCTGATGACGATCCAGTTTGTACGTTTTTAAATGTACCGAATTCAAAATTGAAAGCGACGCCTACTTGTATTACTGTTGATTTAAGCTGTTTCTGCGCTATTCAGTGCTTACGCGACGTTTCTATCTAAATAAGTAAACTAAAAAACTATTGGGGTGGTAGAATCCTTCTACCACCTTTACATATTTATAAACCGGCCATAGCAATTGATTTTATATCTTCTATAGATAACCTAATATCTCTCATACTATTTGGCGGCATAATTGATACGACCCCATTTCGATACGATATTATTGATCCGACATATGAAACTGTAGCCGTTTTTATTCTGCACCTTACTTTTGGAATATAATGAGGACGGTTTAATAAAAAGTGAACTTTTTCCTCATTATTCATATCCTTAAATGATTTATTATACGGGACTGTTCTCACTGGCTCTTTCTCTTCTTGCTCTTCTTGTGCTTCTTCTATTTTTTCTTCTACTTGTTTCTCTTGTTCTATTACCTCTTCCACAGCACTACTTACAATATTTTCATTTCTATTACTTTTCTCTTTTTGATCCTCATTTTCAAAGTTTGTTAAGATAATTCTTTTTATTTTCGGTGTAGCGAGTTCTAAATTTACTTGCGCAATATATAACAACGGTTTTCCAACTGTTGAACTTTTATTTTTATTCTTCACACTCGTCCCTCCCACTTCCATACGTAGCTGAATAAATCGTGTACTATTATAGTTATATTCATAACGTGGCAAGAACTTTCGTTAAAAATCGTTCTTTCTGAGAACAATAAAAAGGACAGTCTCAACATTTAGAGACTGTCCTTTAAAAATTATAATTACTATTATATTTACCCTAGGATATGATATCCTGAATCAACGTGAATATTTTCTCCTGTTACGCCGCGTGCTAAATCACTGAATAAGAACACTGCTGTATCGCCAACTTCTTCTGGAGTTGTTGTACGACGAAGTGGTGCGCGCTCCTCAATTTCTCTTAAGATTGAGTTAAAGTCGCCTACACCTTTCGCAGATAACGTACGAATTGGCCCTGCAGAAATAGCGTTAACGCGAATGCCATGTTGGCCTAAATCGTTCGCTAAATATTTCACGCTCGCTTCTAATGAAGCTTTCGCAACACCCATAACGTTATAGTTTTTCACAACGCGCTCTCCGCCAAGGTATGTTAAAGTTAAAATATTTCCGCCCTCTGTCATCACTTTTTTCGCTTCTCTTGCTACAGCTGTTAAAGAGAATGCACTAATATTTTGTGCAAGTAAAAATCCATCGCGAGAAGTATCTACAAATTCGCCTTTTAAATCGTCACGATTTGCAAAAGCGATACAGTGTGCAACACCGTGAATTGTACCAACTTCTTGCTTAATCGTTTCAAAGCAAGCTGTCAGTTCTTCATCATTCGTTACATCACAAGGTAATACAAGTGATTCTTGTCCTTCTAATGTGTCCGCTAATTCACGAACGTTTCTTTCTAAACGTTCTCCTGCATATGTGAAGATTAATTTTGCACCTGCATTATGCAAAGAGCGAGCAATTCCCCACGCAATACTTCTTTGGTTCGCAACGCCCATAACAACAAATGTTTTCCCTTGTAATAGTTCCATGATATATCCTCCCAGAAATACTTATACTTGTTATTAGTACCTGATACTATAATTATAGTACCATAAAACCGCTTAAAGGCAAACAAAAAGTCATTAACATAAATTTGTTAATGACTTTTTGTTTCTATAAAAAAACGCTCTAATCCTTCTTCCCAAGAAGGCATTTGTGCAAAACCATTTAACCTGAGCATACTATGTTGAAAGATAGAATATTTTGGCCTTGCAGCCGCCGATCCAAATTCTTCGGTTGAAACAGGTAATACATTCACTTTCATATTTGCATACAAAAATATTTTTTGAGCAAATTCAAACCAAGAACATGAGCCTCTATTTGATACATGATACGTACCGTATAAAGAAGTATGAATGAGCTTATTAATAATCACATTTAAATCTGCCACATACGTAGGGGAACCGATTTGATCCGCTACAACAGATAGTTCTTCTCTTTCCTTACCTAATCGCATCATCGTTTTCACAAAATTATTTCCATACTTACCATATAGCCACGACGTACGAACGATAAAATATTTATTATGTAACTCTTTGACGAACTGCTCCCCCGCATACTTAGAAGCTCCGTATATATTTATCGGCGCTGGACTATAAAATTCATCGTATCCATCCGGTCTGTCGCCTTGAAATACATAATCGGTACTAATATAAACTAACTTTGCTCCTACCAATTGTGAAGCAACTGCTACATTTCGAGCTCCTATTGCATTGATTAAATAAGCAAGATCCTGTTCTTTCTCAGCATGATCAACTTTCGTATACGCTGCACAATGAATAATTATATGTGGATTTATTTCTTGTACCACTTGCTGAATTCGGGATATATTTGTTACATCTAGTAACTTTTTATCAAATGGATATATGTCATATTCTTCAGAATTTAACTCTTCTTGTAGTTGCTTTCCTAATTGACCATTTGCTCCTGTTATGATAACCCGCTCTTTCATTTACATGCCCCTTACTGTTCTTTTAATGGTTTCCACCATTCCTTATTCTTTTCATACCAATGCACCGTCTCTTGTAATCCTTGTTCGAACGTATATTTCGGCTCCCAATCAAATTCGTTCTTCATTTTCTCTGCATCAATCGCATAACGGCGATCGTGCCCTAAACGGTCCGTAACATATTCAATGTCTTTTTTTGTTTTTCCTAAGAGAGTAATAATTTGTTCCACAACTTCTACATTTGTTTTTTCGTTATTTCCACCTACGTTATATACCTCTCCTACACGTCCCTTATGCAAAACAATATCAATCGCACGACAATGATCTGTTACATGTAACCAGTCTCTTATATTTAAGCCATCACCATATAACGGTAGTTTTTTTCCTTCCAGTGCATTCGTAACCATTAATGGAATTAACTTTTCAGGATATTGGTACGGTCCATAATTATTGGAACAACGCGTTACTATAACTGGTAATTGATATGTTTTATAATAAGATAAAGCTATCATGTCGGCGCTCGCCTTACTTGAAGAATACGGACTATTTGGAGCTAACGGGGTTTCCTCGGTAAACTTTCCTGTTTTCCCTAAAGAACCGTATACTTCATCTGTTGATACTTGCACGAACTTAATATGCGGATACTTTTTCACTAATTCTAATAAAGTGACTGTCCCGATTACATTCGTATCGTAAAAGGGAATCGGATTTTCAATACTACGGTCCACATGTGATTCAGCTGCAAAATTAACAATTACTTGCACATCACGCTCTTTAATAACATGTTCCAGCAGCTCTCCATTTTGAATTTTCCCTTTTACAAAAGAGTAATTAGGATGCTCTTGAATAGACTTTACATTATTCAAATTCCCGCTATATGTTAATGCATCGAAATTAATGATTTTATATGTTTCATAGCTTTGCAGCATGTAATGAACAAAATTACTTCCAATAAATCCAGCTCCACCTGTTATTAATATATTCATAAACAACTCTCCTACTTAAAAACTATCTTCATATTCCTGAAGTGATGGTAATATTCGATCCTTATCAGATAAGATAGGATTTGTTACCGGCCATGGAATTGCTAATTCTTTATCCTCCCAAAGTAATCCCGAGTCATGCTGTGCACTATAATACTCATCTACTTTATACATAACAATAGTATGTGGAACAAGCGTACAAAACCCGTGCGCAAATCCTTTTGGCACCAATAATTGCCGATGATTATCCGCACTTAAAATATATCCTTTCCACTGTTTAAATGTTGGTGAATCTTTTCGCAAATCAACGATAACGTCGTAAATTGCCCCTTGCATAACTTGAATGAGTTTCGTTTGTGCTTTCGGATTTTTTTGAAAGTGCAATCCTCGAATCGTTCCTGCCTGTGCTGAATAAGATACGTTATCTTGTACAAATGAATACGTAATCCCTAATGTTTCTAGCACCTTCTTATTATAACTCTCTGTAAAAAAGCCACGCTCATCTCCAAATAACCTCGGTTCTAACAATTTTGCATCGGTAAAGTTTGTTTCTACAACTTTCATATTCTCACCTATTCTCCGTTAAACTGTTTCCCAAAGTTTATATCTCGGGCTAACGTATTCGCCCTTTGAAGGGAAGCATGAGTTCCCGCATCCGTCCACCAGCCTCTCATTTCGTTATAAGTAAGTACCCCTCGTTTTAAATACCAATTATTTATATCTGTAATTTCAAGTTCTCCCCTTGCGGAAGGTTTTAATTCTTTTATATAAGTAAAAACTTTCGAATCATACAAATAAATTCCTGTAACAGCATAGGAACTTTTCGGTTCCGTCGGCTTTTCTTCAATTTCAATTATTTTTTGTTTTGAATATGCGCTACGCCAAATCTTTCAGGATCTTCTACAGATTGAAGCAGTACTTTTGCACCTTCTTTTTGCTTTGTAAACTCCTCAACATATGGACGAATATCATCTGAAAAAAATATTATCTCCTAATATAACTACCATGCGATCGTCCCCGATAAAATCCTCACAAAGCCCTAACGCTTGTGCAATTCCGCCCGCTATATCTTGCACACGATACGTAAAGGACACACCAAATTCGTGACCACTTCCTAAGAAACTAACAACATCTCCCATATGTTCTTTGCCTGTAATAATCATAATATCTGTAATCTCGCATTGTTTCATCTTATATACCGCATGATAAATCATTGGATACCGCCCAACAGGAAGCAAATGTTTATTTGTTACTTTCGTTATTGGATATAGTCTCGATCCAGTACCACCTGCTAAAATAATTCCTTTCACCCTGCATCTCTCCCTTACGATGGAGATAATATATCTTTATAATGTTCTACAAACACTTTCCGGTACTTCTCGTATATATCCGCATCAAATTCATCTCCGTTGTAATGAATACACCATAAATTCGCTTGATTAGGGATACCAATTAAATAACCCGCCTTTTGAAACTCTAAAGACTGCGACACATCATAAAAGTGGAATCCTTGAAACAAATCTTCTCGCCACGGAATATCATATTGTGTGGCCATTAATAATCCATCAATTGCCTGAACTGACATAAATGATTGATTCCCATAAAACAGCTGATCTAAATTTAATAATTGATAATTCTGTCTTCTATATTCAATCACTTTCCCTACTAAATTTTTCCCTTCCCACCATATCCCGTTGCCCGGTAAAAACTGAGCACCAGCTACGCCAATTAAACCAAGTTTTTCGTTATCTTTAAAAAGAGATATAAGTGTATAAAACATCTCTCGATTAATAAGATAAGTATCTTGATGCATATAAACCTTATACTTCGCGGGATATGAAAGTGCTCGGTTATATGCACTTGCCATACTTTTCGCATCTCGTATCGGAAAAATTTGTACGACATAACCAGGGGGAACAAAAAGGTTTCTTATTTGTCTCTCACATTGCTTGAAAAGCTCTTCATTATTTATACAAACAACGACTAATATTGTATGATCTTTCATTTTGTAGCCCCTCTATTCGTCTTGATTTACATCTGACATATAGTGCTCCACAAATATCTTTCTATACTTTTCATAGTTTGTCATATTCACATCAATATGATAGTGAATGCACCACGCATCACGCTGTACAGGAACCCCAACGGTATAGCCAGCTTTTCTAAATTCAAATGATTGAGATACATCATAAAAGTCAAACCCATCAAACAAGTCTTCTCGCCACGGAATATCGTATTGCGTTGCCATTAATAAACCGTCAATACATTCAACTGGCATAAATGTTTTTGACTCATGGTATGGCTTTTCTTGACTGGCCATATAAAATAAATCATTCATATAACCAATTACTTTTCCAACAACTCCTCTGCCTACATTCCATGTTCCATTTGGAGGAACATATTGGGCTCCAACCATACCAATCATTCCAAGATGTTCATGTTCCTGAAACAATTGAAGTAATCCATATAAAAAACCTACATTTACAATGAAAACATCTTGATGTATATACACTTTATATTTCGCTGGATGCGAAATCGCTTTATTATATCCGCTCGTCATACTTTCTGCGTTTCGAATCGGCATAAACTGTATAGTGTATCCTGGAGGTACTGCCAATTGCAATATATGTCGCACACATTGTGCATACAATTTCCGATCATTTATACACGTAACAAATAATATTGTTTTTTCTGCAGCACTCATACTTGTGATTTTTCTGCTTCAATAATATATTGAAATACAACCGTCTCAGCCATGAAGCCACTTCCAAGACGATATTTTTTACAAATTCCATATAACTCTTCAATAAGTGGCTCATACATTTTATGGTCAATATATACACGATCTACTTTACTAATAGAATATCCTGCTTTTAAAAACATTCTTAGCATTTCATTAAAAGTAAAGAAACGTACGTGCGTTTTATCTAGTAAGCCATATTCTGTATACGTCCAATTTCCAGAAAGTAAGGGAGCTAATACTGAAATGTGAGCAACATTTGGTATACTAGCTAAAATTACACCGTTTTGTTTTATATATGGTTTTACTTTTTCTATTACAGCCCACGGATCGAATAAATGCTCTAATACATCCCCAAATATGACGCAATCAAATTGCTCTTCCTCATACGGCATATCCATTGTCTCTATATCACCTAAAACAACATGATCTAGCTTTTCTTTTGCTTTTTCCGCAGCTTCTGGAAATGCCTCAATACCTGATACACGTGTGCCATTTTCTTTTATAACCGCTCCTAATGCACCACTAGAGCAACCAATATCAAGAACTTCTTTCCATTCCTTTTTTATATGCTTTAATAGATTCGGATTCGCTGCATTATAATAATAATCGGATTTTTCTTCATATAAAGAACTTTTTTCGCGATTCATTTCACACGCTCCTTATGCAAATTGAATTTGAAATATATATCTCCTATGAGCAGAATACATCTTACAAAGGATGTCACCTCTACTGATTTCATTACTAATACTCTAATATATAGCCAATCTATCATCATTAGAATAATAACAAGGTATTTCCTAAAAACAGCCTACATTACACTTTATATTGTTTATCAAAAACACCTCGAAAATATTTACGGTTATATTCAATTGCAGCATTATTCGGAACGTAAGAAGCTGCTAATTCATTGTAATAATATGCTTTGTCTGGATCTCCTAACTTGTTATAGCAAATGCACATTTGCAAATATGGAAGCCATGTGTAGCTAGCTGGACTGTGAAACGGACTATCCGCTGCTAGTGGTACTTCCGTTGCTAGTTTAAACCAAAAGATCGCCTCATTATATTTTTGTTGTTCCATATATATATATCCTATTCTTGTACAATTCTCTCCTCTAGGGATATCGTACCGAAACGACTTTACACAAGATTCAATTGCCTTCTCCCACATTCCGAGCTTCGCATAACAATCCCCTAACTTACCGCATGCGTAAATTTTCTCTTCATGCCATCCTTCGTCTTGATTTAGAAATGTTTCATAGAGAAGGACCGCATCGTTGAATTTTTCGTTATCCATAGACTCATTCGCGTAATAAAACAAATCTCTTGGACTCAATTCTTCCCCCGCCGCTACGGTATTTTGAAAAATCTTCAAATTACGATCCGTCACTTTTTTTTCCTTTTTATGTGTAATAGCAACGTTACTATTATAGATTTCACCGGAAACAGCTAAATACTCATGTACCTTACCAAACCATTGAAACTGTTTTTCACGCTTTACAAGTCGATATCTTTTTGTGCAATAAAGAGGTTTTCCGTTAGAATCCATTACAAGATGGTACGGCATCGAAACAGCATCTACTTTAGCATCTAATTCCCTTTTTAAAAGTTTCAATGCTTCTTGAGCATCCTCTAATAATACGTCATCTGCATCTAGCCACAATATATATTCTTGCGTCGCTTTTGAAAAAGAAAAATTTCTAGCTGCCGCAAAATCATCAATCCATTGGAAATCATATATATTAGGAGTGTATTTCTCTACAATTTCTTTCGTTTGATCAACAGAACCTGTATCAACTACTACAATTTCATCAACAATTTTTCCGATCGCATCCAAACATCGAGCTATTGTCTTTTCCTCATCTCGAACTATCATACATAAACTAATTGTAATGCCTTGCTTGTTCAATATAATCACCTTCTTCCAACTCAATCATATGTTATACAAATACAAAACTTTCCACTTTTTTATATTGTTCAAGTCATTTTAGAATTCTTTTCAATAATTCAAATGTCCGTGTCATTTTCTTACGAGTTTGCATCTACTATATAATGAAAGCTTTATGGAGGTGAATTTATGTCAAATAATAATTATTCAGATGGCTTAAATCCCGATGAATCATTATCCGCTAGTGCATTTGATCCTAATCTGGTAGGACCGACCTTACCACCAATACCACCATTTACACTTCCTACTGGACCGACCGGACCTACTGGACCTACTGGGCCGACTTGTCCAACTTGTCCAACTGGGCCAACTGGGCCGACTGGGCCGACTGGACCGACTGGGCCGACTGGGCCGACTGGGCCGACTGGACCGACTGGACCGACTGGGCCGACTGGGCCGTCTGGATTAGGACTTCCAGCAGGATTGTACGCATTTAACTCTGCTGCTATTTCTTTGTCTCTTGGATTTGATGATCCAGTACCATTTAATAATGTTGGATCTAAGTTTGGTACAGCAATTTCTCAATTAGACCCTGATACTTTCCTCATACATGAAACTGGATTCTATAAAATTACTGTTATCGCATATACTGTAACAGCAACTGTATTAGGTGGCCTTGCAATTCAAGTTAATGGAATTACTATACCAGGTGCAAGCACAAGCTTAATCTCCTTTGGCGCACCTATCGTTATCCAAGCGATTACACAAATTACAACGACTCCATCAATGGTTGAAGCGATTGTTACAGGACTTGGATTATCGTTAGCTCTTGGTACGAGTGCATCCATTATTATTGAAAAAATCGCTTAATTTTTTACTTAGCAGTAAAACTGTTATCAGTTTTACTGCTTTTTCAATTATGAATTCAATCATGAAACATTCACTACTCACATAATCATATTGTTGTATGACATTTTGCGGGAGGCACAAATATGGAAAATAGATCCGCTATTCAGCTTTATCTTGAGTTATTAAAGAAAACAATTTTGTTTGAAATATGGTTAGAATATGAACCATATTTACCTGCTACGTTACATATATCTAAAGAATTATCATATGAACCAGTTACAGTTCCACTCCCTTTATTTCTTAAGCAGTACGCAGAAAATCATAATTTAAAAATCGTTGACCCTAACGTTTCAAAAAGTGAACGTCAAGGTGGCAAAGATTGGCCAAGAGCAGCACACAGTATGATCGGTCGAAAACGTATGAATCAATTACATGAGGCTATGGAAACTATTGTCCGTGAAAATATAGAAGGTGATTTTATTGAAACTGGTGTATGGCGCGGGGGGTCATGCATCTTTATGAATGGTTTTTTACAAGCAAACAACATCAAAAATCGTACTGTGTGGGTTGCTGATTCGTTTGAAGGTCTGCCAGAACCTAATTTAGAACAGTATCCAAAAGATTATGGTGATTATTTACACACATTCGATTACTTACGCGTTTCTTTAGAAAAAGTGCAAGAAAACTTTAGAAAATACGATTTATTAAATGATCAGGTGCAATTTTTAAAGGGATGGTTTAAAGATACATTACCCTCAGCACCGGTAGAAAAAATTGCAATTGCCCGCCTTGATGGTGATATGTATGAATCAACGATGGATAGTCTTGTAAACTTATACGACAAAGTTTCAACAGGTGGATATATTATTATTGATGATTACGGATTAATAACATGCGCAGAAGCTGTAACAGATTTCAGAAATCAAAGAAACTTAAAAGCTCCTATGACTAAAATTGATGATTTCGGTATTTATTGGCGCAAAGAATAGAATAAAGTGAAAAATGTATTCATCGGGGGCTCCTCTACTACACTGGTCTAATAGCATAATAAAACAGCAAGGGTCCCCTCACCATTATCAGTTGTTTTTAGAAACATTCTTTACATATCGTAATAGTTTAAATATCATTTTTCTCCTACTATAAAGTATTAACTATATATTAAAAACTGCAGTGCTCTACTTTACTATAAGGAAGGAGTAAATTTATGAACGAAAATGAAAAGAAAATCACATTACTCCCACCTCCAGAACTCGTTCAATATGTAGGTGGTGATTTTGAAAAGGTTGGAAAAGAATTCATACAGTATTTTATTCAAATTGGCAATTTAAAATCAAATGAAACAGTGTTAGATATAGGTTGTGGTATCGGCCGAATGGCAGTTCCATTAATGAATTATGTAAGTGATGATGGAGCTTATTATGGATTTGACTTATTCAGTGAGGGAATTGCATGGTGCAAAAATAACATTTCAACACGCCGTAACAATTTCCATTTTGAACATGTCGACATATATAATCAATTCTACAATCCCGAAGGAAAAGAAGATGCTTCTCAATACAGGTTTCCATATGAAGATGAATCATTTGATTTTATTTTTTTAACGTCTGTATTTACCCATCTCCTTCCGAAAGAATTAGAACACTATGTATCTGAGATTACACGAGTTCTGAAAAAAGATGGGAGATGTTTTATTACTTTCTTTTTAATTAATCCTGAATCATCCTATTACTTAAATGCAGGACTAAGTACGTTAGGTTTTTATCATCAAATTGACAATTGTTATGTTCTGAATAAGGATATTCCCAATTTCGCAGTTGCCTATCCTGAGGAAGATATTCGCACTCTACTAAATAAGTATGGTCTAGAAGTAATGAATACTCCCCATTACGGTTCATGGTGCAGTAGAACTGCGTACACAAGTTATCAAGATATTATTCTTACACAAAAAAATTCTGAAAGGTAGTTATATATGAATGATAAAGAAACTTCACCTCTCGTTTCCATCCTTATTCCCACCTATAATCGACCACATTATTTTAAAATTGCTCTAGAAAGTGCATTAGCACAGACGTATTCAAATATTGAAATTATTGTAGGGGACGATAGCACAAATAATGAAACAGAAAAATTAATATACAGACATTATTTACATAAGCATAAGCATAAACATATAACGTACATTCGAAATGCCTCTACTCTAGGACAATTTAATAACTCCCTTATGCTCTTAGAACAGTCCAATGGAGAGTACATCAATTTCTTAATGGACGATGATATATTTTATAGTAATAAAATCGAAAAAATGATGTTCTATTTCCAACAAGACTTAGATCAAAACCTCGCACTTATCACATCATATCGCACTTGGATTAATGATAATGGAGATATAATTGAACAGCATCCCTCCATGAAAAGTTTATACGATGAAGATACTCTACTAAATGGAAAAGATTTTGGAAACCATATGCTTATAACGGGACAAAACGTTATCGGTGAACCTACGACCGTTCTCTTTCGAAAATATCTATTAGCAGAACCTTTCGGTACTTTAAATGGTAGAAATTATGGTTGTAGTGTTGATATGGCTTCTTGGATAAGTTTACTCTCAAAAGGTGATGCAATCTATATCACTGAGCCTTTAAGTTCCTTCCGCCTTCATACAGGACAGCAAGTACATCACAAGTACCTTGAAGGCTGTGAAGATTTTTCACATCTCGTTTTAACTTCCAAAAAGTATGGTTTCTTACAAGATAGCACCCATTATAGAGCGAGTCTGTTAAAAGCGTGCGAATGGTATAAAAATGCATTCAAATTTTATCAACTATATCCAAACCTCCTTCCAACAGCCGATACACATGTACGTCTTTCCCATTGTTTGAATGTAGCTACAAAAGAACTCCGTACACTGTAGTCCATCACAAGGGAGGAGCTATTCCTTCCTCGTGATGTATGACTTCCCACAAATAGTGGAATAAATGTATGAACAATCTGCTTGCATATTATTTTTATCATGACGTCATCCATATACTTACTAGGTGATAGAAAGGAATACATACATTGAAAGATCCAAATTCTCAATATCAAATAGACTACGTATTACTATCCATCTTATTTGCCATTGGGACTGTTAGTTGTTTCGCTATTGCAAGTGCGCAAGCTTCTTTACCACCATTTCTGCAAAACGTAAATTTTGTACTAAAACAGATCCAATGGTACTTCATTGGATTTATCGCCATTGGTGTTATTATGATTATCGATTTCGATCGTTATCAAAAAATTGCTTGGTATTTATATAGCTTTGCAATGGTACTACTTATTGGGCTAGAACTTCAAGTACCAGGTGCCCTTACAATTAAAGGCGCTACCGCTTGGTACAAGCTTCCAGGTATCGGAAATTTCCAGCCTTCTGAAATTATGAAATTATTTTTAATTATCGTCATTGGACGAGTTATAGCAAATCACAATGAGAAATATTTTTTCAGAACAATACACGGCGATCTTTTATTACTCGGAAAGATATTCGCAGCAAGTTTGCCACCACTACTCCTTATTGCAAAGGAACCTGATTTAGGGAATACGATGGTAATTTCAGCTATGCTCGCAGCAATGATACTAGTTTCCGGTATACGATGGCGTTTTATTTTCGGTTTAGTCTCCGGCATTGTCACAGCAGGTTCTACATTAATATATATATTTCTTTCTCATACAGAATTCTTTAAAGCACACATTTTAAAAGAATATCAATTAAATCGCTTCTACGGCTGGTTAGCACCATACAAATATGATGCGCAAGGCTATCAACTACGACAAGCATTCTTAGCTGCTGGATCAGGAGAAATGCAAGGAAAGGGTTGGGAAAATGGACAAGTATATTTTCCAGAACCACATACAGATTTTATTTTCACTAATGTCGCTGAACAATTTGGTTTTTTAGGTGCAAGTGTCATTATTTCACTTTTTTTCTTACTCATTTTCCGAATGATTCATATCGCTTTAGAAAGTAATGATCCTTTCGGTAGTTATATTTGCGCTGGTACAA
The DNA here is from genome assembly GCF_002081505.1 of Bacillus sp. CDB3. Classification (NCBI taxonomy): domain Bacteria; kingdom Bacillati; phylum Bacillota; class Bacilli; order Caryophanales; family Bacillaceae; genus Bacillus; species Bacillus sp. CDB3. Next base: position 23,306 of record NZ_ALBR01000075.1, read on the forward strand.
TCGGAATGTTTACTTTTCAAGTATTCCAAAATATCGGGATGACAATCGGATTACTTCCTATTACAGGGATAACATTACCCCTTATGAGCTATGGAGGAAGTTCGCTGCTTACATACATGATTGCGATTGGATTTATTTTAAATGTTCGCTCAAGAACAAAAATCTTTATGTTTAAATAAGCCATACAAAAAGCGGTACATTTTTATCTCTATCCTTTTTTAGATATACTAATGAAAAATATGATGGAGGTTTAAATATGAAATATGACATTATAGGGGATATTCATGGGTGCTTCCAAGAGTTTCAAAATTTAACGACGAAACTAGGATACAACTGGAACAGTGGCCTACCGATTCACCCTGACCAACGTCAGCTTGCATTCGTTGGTGATATTACAGATCGCGGTCCTCACTCATTACGTATGATTGAAATTGTATGGGAACTTGTCATAAATAAAAAAGAAGCTTATTACGCTCCTGGAAATCACTGCAATAAACTATACCGATTTTTCCTTGGGCACAATGTAACAATCGCTCACGGACTCGAAACAACTGTCGCTGAATATGAAGCACTATCTTCTCATAAGCAAAACATTATAAAAGAAAAGTTCATCACCCTTTATGAGCAATCCCCTTTATATCACATACTAGATGAAAAAAGAGTAATCGTATGTCACGCTGGGATTCGGCAAGATTACATAGGAAGACAAGATAAAAAAGTACAAACCTTTGTGTTATATGGCGATATTACAGGAGAAAAGCATGCTGACGGCTCACCTGTCCGTCGCGACTGGGCGCAAGAATATAACGGGAAAACTTGGATTATATATGGACATACTCCAGTAAAAGAACCTCGCTTTGTAAATCATACAGTCAATATCGATACTGGTGCTGTATTTGGTGGAAAGCTAACCGGACTACGTTTTCCTGAAATGGAGACCGTTTCCGTCCCTTCCTCCCTGCCTTTTGTCGCTGAGAAATTCCGCCCAATTTCATAACTCCCCTTACTTAGTGCAATTCATGAATTGCGGGGGATTACCGTATTATTTAGGCATATCTCATATAAAAACTAGGTAATGTACTTAAAAAAAGATGCAATAAAGTGCATCTTTTTTTAAGTACACGGCATATACTGTCGCAGGAGGTGACAGAATGAAGAAAAAATCTTCTAAACAAAAAAGAAAATTCCCGCCTTTCTATCTGCCCATGTACGGAATTAACAATTGGTGTAGCATTCGAGCTGCAGCTTTAGAAGAACTAGAAGAACAAGAATCATCAAAAAAAGTAAAGCAAGAACAAAATATGTCTCTTTAGAAAATGCTGTAATGAGCCGCATAATCGATAATAGAAAAACAAAGATGCAGCAAAAAAATAAACCTCTCTCTAATCATAGTGAACAGGTATTACATTCTGAGCAAACAGAGCAACATACGGAAGAAAACATCCCTGTAGCAATAAATAAAAAAGTGGAACCAGAAATTCCAGTTACTATTATAAATCAAGTAAAAAAAATAAAAGAAGCATTAGCCCCATCAAATGATATACAAACGGAAAAAACTATTGTAATTCAGACCCCTACACCCGAAAATACAAAAGTTAAAAAAGGGAACCGGTATGCACATGCCGAGGGACTTCATTCTAATGCAGAAGGTACAGCTTCACATGCAGAAGGGCTTCTTACACATGCAAAAGGTTCTTTCTCTCATGCAGAAGGATCAAAAACAAAAGCAACTGGACATAGTTCGCATAGTGAAGGAAGTGAAACGACAGCAGGCGGCTCTTATTCTCATGCGGAAGGAAAACATACAATTGCTTTAGGCGAAGCAGCACATGCAGAAGGAACCGCAACTATCGCTAACGGATTCTCTTCTCATGCGGAAGGTATGCATACATCAACAGTTCATTTTGCAGGCAGCCATATTATGGGGCGCTTCGGCACGGCGGAAGAATCTTATTCTTGGTTTATTGCAAATGGTACAAATGACACCGACCATAATATCGGTGCAAAATGGCTTGCTCACAACGGGGAAATGTATATCGATGGCGCTTCTTACAATGCAAGTGGAACGGATTTTGCACAAATGTTTGAGACAGCAGATCATAGTTCTATTGATGTCGGTCATTTCGTTACATTTAGTAGCGAAGAAAAAATTCGAAAAGCTACTTCAAATGATTTATTCATATTAGGAATATCTAGTGCTACTCCTGCTCTCATAGGAAATAGCGGTGCTTTAAGTTGGCAAAAACGCTATAAAACAGATAGCTTTGGAAAGCGTCAATATGCGCATACGGACACGCAAGACACACAACCTCTTTTAAATACAGAATGGGATCCAGCTTGTAAATATATATCAAGAAGAGACCGTACTGAGTGGCTTCCTGTCGGATTAATTGGACAAATGTTAGTACGTGATGACGGTACTTGCGAAACACACGGATACTGTCTTCCAAATGATGACGGCATTGCTACAAAAGCTGAAAGTGGCTTTTTCGTTATTAAACGTACTGGTGAAAATCAAATTTTAATATTATTCCGCTAAAAAAAGGGAACAAAATTCTTCGTTCAGTAAGAATTTTGTTCCCTTTTAATTGTTATGTAAAGCGGATTGCATGTCATCTGGGATACATACGGTAAAAGTCATTTCCTTTTCTAAAATAGGGTGATAAAACGTCAAAGACGTACTATGAAGCGCTTGGCGTTTCATCACATCTCTTCGACCGCCGTATAAATCATCCCCAAGTAGTGGATGTCCTATATGCGCCATATGTACACGAATTTGATGCGTTCTTCCTGTTTCAAGCGCAAGTGCTACATGCGTCTCATTAGAAGAACTTTCCATCACTCTAAAATGAGTAACAGCTCTTTGACCATCTTCACATACAGTTCGCTCAATAATACTATCCGCTTTTCGTCCGATTGGTGCGTCAATCGTCCCTATCTCTTCTAGAATCATTCCATGAACGAGCGCCTCATACGTTCGTTTCACTCCTTTTTGTTGATGCTGCTTTGATAAAAGGTTGTGAACGAATCGATTTTTTGCAATTAACATAAGTCCTGAAGTATCACGATCGAGTCTCGTTACAATGTGCACTGTACTTGCAAGGTTCTGTTTATCATAATGATATAACAGAGCATTTGCAACACTTCCTGACGGATGCTCCCTAGACGGAATTGTCGACATATATGCATCTTTATTTACAACAAGCACTGCATCATCTTCATATACAATATTTAAAGGAATATCTTCTGCTTCCATCCCTTCACTTCTTTCCTCAAACGGAAAGAAGACTTGTAACTCTTCACCGGCTTGTAACTTGTAGCGAACACTCGCATGTTGACTGTTTACTTCAATAGCTCCACCGTGAAACTTTATATCGGTTAAAGCAGCCTTCGAAATTCCTTTCGTTTTCAAAAACTCTCTAACTAAAGTCCCCTCATCTGCAAGCTGTATATCCCATTTCAATGTAAATCTGTTCAAATATATAAACCCTCTCTATTTATCTGCAACAAACGAGTCACGGACACGTTTCCAGAACGGGAACGGACGGAAACGAACAAATCGTACTTTCTCGTTTGCAACGCGATACTGAATTGATTTCACATCTTGATGAACCATCGTCAAATGATCCACCGTAATTTGCAAGTTCATTCCTGCAGCCGGCTTTAAAACGCATGTATGATGTTTCGGCAGTACGAGCGGAGAACCTACCGTACGAAATACACGATTGTTAATTGATGCCATTTCTGCAATTTGAATCGCTTCAATAGAAGGGTGAATAATTGCTCCGCCAAGTGCCTTATTATACGCAGTACTTCCTGAAGGAGTAGAAATACAAAGACCATCTCCGCGGAACGTTTCAAAATACTCACCGCGTATTTCCACTTCTGTTACTAATGTTCCTTCTGCACTTTTTACAGTCGCTTCATTCATCGCCAAATACTGCGACTCTTTACTACCATTCACATAGCGAATAATCACCTCTAAAAGTGGGTATTCAACTACTTGGAACGGTGTTTTAGCAATCGCAATTACTAACTTCTCTACTTCCGTCGGTAACCAATCTGCATAGAAACCTAAATGCCCTGTATGTACACCAACAAATGCGGTTTCATCTAATCGATTATAGTAACGATGAAACGCATATAAAAGCGTTCCATCTCCCCCAACAGAAATTACAATATCAGGTTCCTTTTCATCCATCGTAAAACCAAAATCTAACAAGTATTCTTTCATCGTACTTGCTAGTGTATCTGATGATTGATCTCCCTTTGACATAATTGTAAATTTCATCGCCCAACACCCTTTAGTTTATGATTCAGAATCTTTCGTTTCCTGCTTTCGTGAAAAAACCTTTTGCGCTTCTTGAATTTCAAGACGAATGGAAGACATTTCTTCATCTAATAAAAATGCCGCTTCCGCCGCACGTTGTAAGCGTATTTTAATATCTTCAGGAAAACGTCCACTATATTTGTAATTTAAAGAATGCTCAATCGTTGCCCAAAAATTCATTGCTAACGTACGTATTTGAATTTCAACCAATACTTTTTTCTCTCCCTGTATCGTTTGAACAGGATAACTAATGACAACGTGGTAAGAGCGATAACCGCTATCTTTCTTTTGCGTTACATAATCACGTTCTTCCACAATTTCAAAATCATTTCGTTTTCGAAGATATTCTACAACAGGCTTAATCTCATCAACAAATTGACACATCATTCGAAGGCCTGCGATGTCCTGCATATCTTCTCTAAGCCGGTCTAACGGCACATTTCTCTTCTCCGCTTTATCAATAATACTTGCAACCGACTTTACCCTTCCTGTTACAAACTCAATTGGAGAATGCTCCGTTAACATTGCAAATTGAGTACGCATTCCTTTTAGTTTCACTTTCAGCTCTGCCACCGCTTGGTGATAAGGCGCTAAAAAGTCTTCCCAATTACGATTCATTTCAACCACCACCAAAATCAATCCATTTGCTTATAGAAATACTTTTTCTACAGCAGTTACTAATTCTTCTCCGTAATTTGCATTACCTTCAATATTTTCAACTAAATACTCTACTTCTTCTTTTAATGCTTCTAATTCCATTTCAATATCATTCACGCGAATAAACATTGCTGTATCTTTATTCATCGCTTCATGCATTGCTTCCCAGCATGTATGCGGAATACTTACATAAATGAAAGATGATTCGTTTTCTAAGATATATAAAAATGATAAATTATCTGAGTCTACAAGTACGTGATTACGCGCACTTAACTCCTTTACCTCTATTTCAGTATTTTCCGCACAAAAAATAAGCGCATTCTCTCTCATTTCTACGCTCTTAACTTGAATTTTATTTTGCATGCTCGAATTCCTCCATCTCAACTTCCTGTCTTACTTAACAGTATTATTGTATCATAACATGGACGCAAACAAATAAAACATTGAACCAAATTTGCGAAAAAGCGATAATGTGTAAAGAATTATTTTTCAAAAGGAGCGTATATAATGACACAAGAAATTGAAATTGAATTTAAAAACATGGTTACAGAGGAAGAATTCCAAAGGTTATGCAAGTCTTTTTCTATTAAAGCATTTACAAAACAAGTAAATCATTACTTTGAAACAACTCAATTTTCTTTAAAAAATACAGGCTCTGCACTTCGTATTCGTCATAAAGATGGAACTTATACATTCACATTAAAACAACCTGCTGAAATTGGTTTATTAGAAACTCATCAATCTATAACAGAAAAAGAAGCAAAACTTATGATGGAAACAAACGCAATCATTCAAGGCACTGTAATGGATCAACTTCAGAAACTACAAATTCCAGTTTCCTCTTTAACTTATATGGGAAGTTTAACAACAGAAAGAGCTGAAACATTGTTTGAAGGTGGAACACTTGTCTTTGATCATAGTTTCTATTACAATCACGATGATTATGAAATCGAATACGAAGTACAAGATGAGGAAGCTGGTAAAGCCTCATTTATGAGTTTATTAAAGCAACATAACGTACCAGTTCGTCATACAAATAACAAAGTAAAACGCTTTTTCCTTGCCAAACAAAACAAAGAGCGCTAAAGTGAAATTTCCATCAGTGTAGAAGTGATTTACTGGTGGTTATGTTTCACCTTTTTGGAAATTAAAGATTTATTAGCAACACATAAAATAAGCAACGAATGTTATGAAGGCTGTTTAGTTGCTCTTCATAACATTCCATTGCTACAATAGATATACATTTCATGGAAAAAGGAGTTTATAAAGGATGAGCAAGCAACCGATGACACCATTTGAAGCAATTGGCGGTGAACAATGCATTGCAACATTAGTGGATACATTTTATTCCTATGTCAGTGAACACCCTGACTTATCTCCGATCTTCCCGGATGATTTAACAGAAACTGCTAGGAAGCAGAAACAATTTTTAACACAATATTTAGGTGGTCCTAATTTATACACTGAAGAACATGGGCATCCTATGCTAAGAGCACGCCATCTTCCGTTTGAGATTACTCCAAAACGCGCAGAAGCTTGGCTATCATGCATGGAGCAAGCAATGGATGATACAGGAGTGCACGGTCATATAAGAGAGTTTGTTTTTGAACGTTTAGCATTAACTGCTCAACATATGGTCAATACTCCAAATGAAACAGGTGAAGTGTAATGGATAAGCAGGAAGCAAAGCATATGAATATGCCTTCTCCTTCCACATGCGAGCATAAGTCTGTAGAAGCATATTTATTTATTGATCCACTTTGTAAAGATTGCTGGGATATCGAGCCATCTATTATTAAACTATGGCTTGAATATGGGAAATACTTCTCTATTCGTCATATAGTAACTGGAAAAGTGGACGGGGCAAACGCTTCCTCACACAAATGGAATAAACCTGCTAATATTCGATTTGTGTGGGAAAAGACAACAAGTTTACAAGGTTTTTCATGTGATGGAAAAGTACATATGCAAGAGGAATCGTCAACGCCGTATCTAGTTTCGATGGCAATTAAAGCGGCGGAGTTGCAAGGCCGAAAAGCAGGTTCGAAGTTTTTGCGAAAACTCCAGGAATACATTCTTCTTAAAAATGTATCAAACCCAGATGGTGAACTATTGCTTACATGTGCAAAAGATAGCGGCATTGATGTAGAGGAATTTAAAAAAGACCTACACTCAGTTAGCGCAAAAAAAGCTTTCCAATGCGACCTGAAATTCACAAATGAGATGCATATTACAGAAATACCTTCCCTCCTATTTTTCCATGCAAATTCAGATGAGGAAGGTATTAAAATTGCAGGAATTTATTCCTATGATGTATACGTACAGTTATTAAAAGAACTTGTAAAATGCGAGATTGAGCCAGAGCCATTACCTCCTTTAGAGGTATTACTAGAAGCAACACAATTTATTTCTTCAAAGGAAATCTCATTTATATATGACTGCCCACAGCAAGAAATAGAGCGCGAACTAAAAAAATTACAACTAAAACGAAAAGTACAAATGATTGAAGTGAAGTGCGAGCGTTATTGGAAATGGATAGAAAAAGAAAAAGACCTGGTGTAAACACCAGGTCTTCTTCTTTACGGCTTATAAAAATATTAAAGGGGATGGGAGAAATTTTCACGTTCAAACAAAGGGGTATATGTTTGTATGTGAATTCGTTCACGCTTATTATATTACAAGATTCGACGTCAGATGACAACCCCTTTCGTCGAATTTCACACTTTTGTCACATTCTAAACGTTTTCATTCTTGAATAAGCTATAAAAAAAGCTATTTAGGAGGTTTCCTTATGAAAAAGTCTCATATTTTTCTTATCTTTCTATGTGTTATTGTTTCTTTTTTCTTGTACATCCTCTCTCTACTACAAGCTTTCCCTAAAATTATTGCCTTCCCTCTTTTATTTGGAGTTATCGTCATCGCTGTCTCTTATTTCAACTACAGAAAACGATTTAAAGGATTTTAACTACAAAAATAAGTCGTAAAAATTCCTTCTAATATAGAAAAAGCAAGGAAAATCATCTCAATAATTCGACAAATATCGACATTTCAACCTATTGAGCAAATGCCCCAAACAGAAAAGACGAGGATAAAATCCCTCGTCTTTTCTCATTACTTCTCTTCAAACAATAACGCTTCTAATTCATTTAACTTCTCTTCAAATACTTGTAATGCTTCTTTTACAGGTTCAGGAGATGCCATATCAACTCCTGCTTTTTTCAGCACTTCAATTGGATAATCAGAGCTTCCTGCTTTTAAGAATTCGTTAATGTAACGTTCTACTGCTGGTTGCCCTTCTTCTAAAATTTGTTTAGATAGAGCTGTCGCTGCACTAAATCCTGTTGCGTATTGATATACGTAATAGTTGTAGTAGAAATGCGGAATGCGAGACCACTCTAAACCAATTTCTTCGTCGATCACTAAAGCATCACCGAAATATTTCTTATTTAAATCATAGTAGATTTCCGTTAACATGTCCGGCGTAACAGCGTGTCCTTCTTGTACTTTCTTATGAATAATATGCTCAAACTCTGCGAACATCGTTTGACGGAATACAGTGCCGCGGAATCCTTCTAAATAGTGATTTAATAAATATAGACGCTCTTTCTTATCTTCTGTCGTTTTCAATAAGTAATCATTTAGAAGCGCTTCATTACAAGTTGATGCTACTTCTGCAACGAAGATTGAATAATCACCATATACGTGCGGCTGTGTCTTCCTTGTATAGTAACTATGCACTGAATGACCAAACTCATGAGCAAGTGTAAATAAATTATTTACATTATCATGCCAGTTCATTAAAATATACGGATTTGTTCCGTATGCACCAGATGAATATGCTCCACTTCGTTTTCCTTTATTCTCATATACATCTACCCAGCGATTCTCATATGCTTCTTTTAAAATTTCAACGTATTCATCACCAAGTACATTTAAAGATTTCAATAACATTTCTTGTGCTTCTTCATACTTCACATTCATTTTCACTTCTGGTACAAGCGGTGTATATAAATCATACATATGAAGCTCATCAAGACCTAGGGCACGCTTACGAATATCAATGTAGCGATGTAGTAAGTGTAAATTATCATTTACCGATTCAACAAGTTGATCATACACCGCTTCAGGAATATTATTATTACTTAATGCAGCTTGACGTGCAGAATCGTATTTACGAACGCGTGCATTGAAATTATTACGTTTCACAGCCCCACTTAACGTACTTGCAAATGTGTTCTTATATTTTCCGTACGTTTCATATACAGCTTTGAATGCATCTTCGCGCACACGACGATCATCACTTTCTAAAAATTGAATATAACGACCATGTGTTATTTCTACTTCTTCTCCATCTTCACCTTTAATAGATGGAAATTTTAAATCTGCATTATTCAACATACCAAATGTATTACTTGATGCACTCATCACTTCAGATGCTTCTGCTAATAACGCTTCTTCAGCTTCCGATAATACATGCGGGCGTTGACGTGTAATTTCTTCTAATGCATGCTCATATACACTTAGTTCTCGATTTTCTTGCAAGAATGTTTCCAATGTATCTTCTGAAATAGATAAAATTTCAGGCACGATATAAGCTGTGCTACTAGATACTTGTGAGTATAAATTTGTTGCGCGATCATTTAATGCTTGATACACAGAGTTTGTTGTATCTTGATCGTAACGCATATGTGCATATGTATATAGCTTACCTAATCGCATTGAAATTTCATCTTCATATTGCAATGCCTCAAGCAAATTGTCTGCAGAGTCACCAAGCTTCCCTTTAAATTCAGTTAACTTTGGCAATAGCTCTTTAATAGCTTGGAATTCTTTTTCCCATTCTGCATCTGTTTGGAAAATATCTTCTAATCGCCATGTGTTTGCTTCTTCAATCTCATTGCGATCTGGTAATGATTTTACTGTGTTTTGTTCAGCCATTCTTTAAGCCCTCCTTTAAATGTCTCTACTTAAGTACAATTCGATTTTTCTTATGTAATTCCTTCACGATCAGTCTTTATTATATCCCCTTTTCCCTCTCTCATGTTGTACTTTGTCTCAAATAGAGATAGTGCATGCGCTAAGCAAATGTCATCATATTTCATAATTTCCTCCTCTGTTTTTAACAAAACAACATCTCTTATTTTTCGATACTTATTATTACCTACTTTATTTAACACACCTATATAACATAAAAATGTCATATACTCTGCAACTGCTATCTTCCATATATGTTGTGCAAAATACGGAAGTAGACGCCTCTTCGTATATTTCGCAACATAATTACATGCGTACTGAAGGGAAATATACTCCCCTACCTTAAGCTTACTTATACACTTCATATAAAGAAAAGCTTGCCATATAAATGGATTTGTTTGAAAAGCAAATGAGGATGGAAGCGGAACACCGATTTCAGAAGGAAAACTCGATGGGGTACATTTATATTGATATAAGAGGCGTAATAGTGACTTATGATTATAATTCCAGATAGATAGAGCGTTTTGCCGAAAATGGTTCTTTTTTCTCTTCCATTCTTGTCCTAATACCTCTTTTCGGAAAGGAACGGGAGAAAAGAGCATTTCAACAGTAGTCGTATCGGTTGGTAAATAAATTGTATGTGAAAAAGAGACATTTGTAGAAAACGGAGTGATAAACGCGCATTTCATAAACGATTTTTGTTTCGGACAAAAGAAAATAAGGAATGGCTGAGGATAAGGTTGTAAGGAGAAAGCCATAAGGGAGGAAAATGTCATCCAATGGGCGGATTGCTTTTTCAACTGATTTCCACCGATTATCCAGATAACTTGTATACTAGCTTGCCAATACGAATATGTTCGCTTATAAAGCTGCTCTATGGAGAGATTTGCACATTGATATTCAATCGCAATTTTTCTATCTGCTCTCTCTACGTAAATATCTGGTCGTTGCTGGATTACCGGCAAATAATGCTCTATATCTACATGAAAGTCTTGACGTTTTAACCATCTATATAACAATTCTTTACCGTGCATATGATACATAGATTCCGCTTCATAAAAGGCCAAACATGAATCCATTTGCTTATGAGCAAAATGCCAACTTTTTTCTTTCCCTAATTTCATTTGCACTTCCTTTCCGCAAGCTGTGCAAAAGAATTTTTCTCGTTTACGCATATCGCGTAAACACTCTTCATCCCGGTTATATAATAGATGAATTTTCTCTCCGTTTTCTCTCCTTGCAATAAACATCACAATCACACCCTTTCAACTCCTTGTATTCTACAATTTACTACAAATTCCTCTCAAAAAAAGAGATGTCCTAAATTAGGACATCTCTTTTTATAATAAAGGTGATAATAACCGATACGTCGATTCAACAATCCGCCTATGAAGACGTCTCTTATGAAATCGGTCAACATGAATTTCACTGGATTCTTCTAAATCGTCTTTAAAATCTTGAACGAGCTTTCGAATGCTATCTGTATCATATAAAAAGGCATTTACTTCAAAGTTTAAATGAAAACTTCTCATATCCATATTAGCTGTCCCAATTGAAGCGAGATCCGAATCAACGATAACAACTTTACTATGAAGAAAACCTTTTTCATATTCATATATTTTTACTCCTGCATCTAATAACTCCGGAAAGTACGATCTTGATGCATAAAAGACAGTGCGCTTATCTGGCTTACTTGGCATTAACAAACGAACATCAATACCAGCAAGTGCAGCTACTTTTAATGCAGATAAAATATCATCGTCTGGAATAAAGTATGGTGTTGCAATCCAAATCGATTTCCTAGCTGAAGCAATCATTGCAAAATATAAATGTTTAATTGTTTCCCATTTATTATCTGGTCCACCTCCAACGAGTTGTACTCCGCCCCAATGATCACCCTCAACTGCTTTCGCTTGTAAATATTCAGGTGCTAATACTGCCTCACCAGTCATATAAAACCAATCTTGAAGGAAAATTAGCTGTAAGCTTTGAACTGCTTCACCGCGTAAATATAAATGCGTGTCTCGCCAAAAACCGAAATATTTATCCTTCCCTAAATATTCATCACCAATATTTAATCCGCCTACAAACCCTTCATTTCCATCTATAATAACGATTTTCCGATGGTTTCGATAATTAATTTTATCGTTTAAAATCGGAAAGCGCACAGGGAAAAATGGAATCATTTCTACTCCTGCATCATTCAATTCTTCAATATACGAATTTGATAATTTAAAACTTCCAACCGCGTCATATAAAAAACGTACGACAACGCCTTCTTTTGATTTTTTTATTAAAATATCTTTAATTTCTGTACCGAGCTTGTCATCACGCACAATGTAATACTCCATATGAATGTGGTGTTTCGCTCGATTTAACCCATCTAAAATTGCCTGAAACGTCTCGTCTCCATTTGTTAATGTCCTCGTTTCAGTTTGAAATGAAATATTTAAAGCACCCAATCGATCAGCTAAACGAAATAACAATTCTTGATGCTTATGGTCTCGTAAAATTCGTTCTTCATAATCTTCGTGTCCCTTATATTGTAAAAACGCCTGTTCATCAAGTAACGCCTTCTTTTGGAACATTCTTTTTCTACGAAAGTTTTGTCCAAATAATAAATAAGCAAAGAAACCGAACACTGGAAAAATTCCTAGTACGATTAACCATGTAAGTGTTTTGGATGGATGTCTGTTTTCTAAGAAAATAACACATCCAATTAAAAATGCGGAAACCGTAAATAAAATACTAATAATACCTAAAATCGAAACGTCTTTTATACCCATGACATCCGAATAAAATGCTACATCAATAAACATGCGTAATGAAACAAATAATGCGAACAATAGTAGAAAAAAGAAAAGTAGTTTTAACGTGTTTTTCATCTCTTACCCCCTTACTAAGAAAACTTTCCTATTCTTCATAAAAAAAGCCGATTTCATACTATAGAAATCGGCCTACGTTTTAGAAGGAAAATGGTTACGAATTGTCTCAAGCGCATGCTCTTTCACAACTTGCTTTCCATACTCACTTACACGATGAATCGTTAAAGTAGATTCTTCCCCATATTCTAAAACAATACTTAAAATACGATCAATCTCTTCCTCATCATGTAGCACTTCATCGAATTCCACATATACATAATAGCGGTCCTCAAATGAATACAGTTCATCTTTTATATCTTCAAAAATTAGACGATGACTTAATGAAATTACATCTTCAAAATCATTAAACTTAATTAAAAAGCCAAACGTACCATCTTCATTAAAGTTTGTACCTGTCGGTTCTATTTCCTCTTCCTCTAATTCTTGCTGGAATAATGATTCGATTCCTTCATCTAAAGGAATATCTATAATTTTGTCTACACCTATTGGTAATTCTAATTTTTGTCCATCCTTTGAAAGTTCTGCTTTCGTTACAAGTACTTCAATCCCTTTGTCGACTGCTTGCACTTGAATCCATAACGGTCCATCAATAAAGAAGTCATCATGATCGCGAGCTTCATCCATCATTTCCCAAAAGAGTTCTTCACTCCGTTCGCGGTCATACCAAATTTCTTCACGGTTAAACCCTCTGTCCTCTATATCAACGTACGTAATAAAAAATTTCATCGTATGATCGTTAATTCTTTCAATTTCCAAAATACAACTCTCCCTTCCTGTTTAGAATTGTTATGAAGGGATCCCCCACTCATATGACAAATCAATAGATTCTTGTACTCTCATTTTATGATAAGATTCTCCAGAATGGAAATAAAATCGATTTATTTTACAAAAATAGTTATATACCTATCTGCATTCGGCTACTTACATAAACTGAAACTATAATTGATGGGGTCTTTGCTCATCCACGTTGATTATTAGCCACACTAATCGGGCATTTACGGACAGGAAAGCTCAAAACTAACTCCTTTTCTTTATAACCGGATTTTGTGACGGAGTCTTACTACCCGCAGATAGTCGGCTAAATATCATTATTTCAATTCTCTGTTCACAAAAAATTTGGACATACATTTGCGTATTGCCCCGTACACTGTAATAAAGTGAAACTTCTATAAGAGAAGATTATTTAATCCCAAAAGCGCGGGATAAAAGCTAAACAAACTTTCTTCATCACATACATATCGCTTATTAAAACATCATAAATGGAGGCAGACGAATGGACTTAGAGTTTTTAACATCTGTACTAATGATCGTCGGTATCGATGTTGTACTAGGTGGTGATAACGCAATTGTTATCGCACTAGCTAGCCGAAATTTACCTGAATCAAAACGAAATAAAGCAATTTTGATTGGAACTATTTTAGCAATTGTGCTGCGAATTCTCCTCACAATACTAGCTGTCTATTTACTCGACATCCCATTTTTACAACTCATCGGCGGAGTTTTACTCACATTAATTGCAGTAAATTTACTAACTGATAACAACAACGATCTTTCTTCGATTCAAGGAAAAACGACTTTATTCCAAGCGGTGCGTACGATTGTATTCGCAGATCTCGTTATGGGGTTTGATAATGTTATTGCCATTGCGGGTGCAGCTCACGGAAGATTATTACTCGTAATAATCGGTCTACTCATTTCTATCCCGATTATCATTTGGGGCAGCAAACTTATTTTAATACTCATGGAACGTTTTCCGTTCCTCATTTTTTGCGGGGCAGCAGTTCTCGCCTATACAGCAGGAAAAATGATTACACATGAAGACAGACTTGCAACTTTTTTTCATAACAACCCAAGTTTCACGACAAGTATTCCTTACTTATTCATTTTCACCGTTTTATGCATCGGTATTATCGTTCAACGAGTTCGATTACGAAATGTGAAACATTAAAAAAAAACCTTCTACTATATAATAGGTAGAAGGTTTTCATATTATTATAATTAATTTACAAGACGCTGTGCTTCACGCAATTGGAACGTTCTTACTGTACGTGGTAAGAAACGGCGGATTTCGTCTTCGTTGTAACCTACTTGAAGGCGCTTCTCGTCAATCATAATTGGACGACGTAAAATCCCTGGATAGTCACGAATCATCTTATATAAATCTTGAAGTGGTAAAGACTCTAAGTTTACATTTAATTCTTGGAAAACTTTTGAACGAGTAGAAATAATCTCATCCGTTCCGCTTTCTGTCATACGTAAAATCTCTTTAATTTCCTCAATCGTTAATGGATCTGAGAAAATATTACGTTCTGTATAAGGAATATGATTTTCCTCTAGCCATAATTTCGCCTTTCTACAAGACGTACAGCTTGGAGAACTATATAATGTTACCATACAAAGCTCACTCTCCTTAAAGAGTACAAATTCTGTACTAATTACAGTTTAAATTTCTAACTTCCGCAATTTTTCACGATAACTTGTCTTATAGCAAAGTAAAAAATCGCAATTCATGTAAGCAACAACAATTACTTTTAATAAGTAACTTCTATAATCATTATACAATAGTTTTTGCAAGAAATATACAGTAAATTTACTGCTAGTTGAGAAAACTTCTCCGTGTATTCCACTGCTATGTAACATGATTACACTCACTTTAACTGTCATCTAACAACAATCTTCAACCCTTTTGACGCCTGCTTTTTACAACATACTTCATGTTATATACGATTGTTTTTTCATAACATGAATCGCCTAAAAGAGAACGTTTTCTTACCTTTTCCCAATAATTCAATTGAGAAATGTAAGACCCCAAGCTAAAACAAAAGAAAGAACATCTGTTCTTAGATTAACAAATCTCATCACCCATGTCTATACGATTTCTAAAATTACCAAACATTTTTCTGACATTTCTTTCTTTTTTACCTTTTATCTCATACAATAAAAATACAGGCAAGCAAAGGGGGAATTTGCATATGATTGCTTTTTTTACTGATTTTATCATTGTTGCTACCCTCATCATTGGAATAACAGCATTGATTGGTGTCATTACAAATAGCATCGGTGAAAAACTCTTTGGTGGGAAAGAAAAAATGAAGTTTGTTAACAAAAGTTTAGATGTACAATCTGGCTGGAATCAAGTTGGCGGAAAAGGCATTTATAAAAAACGTACGTACTAAAAAAAGCAGGTAATCACCTGCTTTTTTGTTATTTCTCTACTGATGCCCATTTGAAGCTTACTTCGCCACCATATTTATGGTTGTACATATCTTTAATTGTTTCTCTTTGTAAATATGCTCTACCACGTTGATATACTGGAACAATCGCAGCATCATCAAGTAACATTTTTTCTGCTTCTAATAAGTTTTTCCAACGAGCGTTTACGTCGCTTCCATCTTTCTTCGCTTTCATAATAATCTCATCGTACTTCGGATTAGAATACTTCATTTTATTTTGTGCCCCGTCAGTTACGAACATATCAAGATATGTAACTGGATCTGGGAAGTCTGCACTCCATCCAGAGAATGACATTACATAGTCACCCGCATCTTCTAATTTTAGTTTTTGCGCGAATGGCTGCTGTTTAATTTTCACTGTTAAACCTGGTAAATTCTTTTCTAACTCACCTTTTAAATATTCACCAGTTTTCTTCGATAATTCCACGTCTTCATTTAACATCTCTAATTCGATTTCATTTTTACCAAGTTCTTTTTTACCAGCTTCCCAATACTTTTTCGCTTCTTTTACATTTGGTTTTATAATATCTCCATTTTCAGCACGGAAATCTTTTTTATCCGGTCCTTTAATGAAATTGTCAGGAATTAATCCCGTCGCTGGCTTAGAACCGTTATTTAATAATGTATCAACGAATGGTTTACGGTCAAAACCAAGAGAAATTGCTTTACGAATATTTTTATTTGCTAAAGCTGGGTCTTTTTGATTTAAGCGAAGGAAGAATACAGAAGTATCTTCTACCGTTTTGAAATCTGGTTTCCCTTTATATTTATCGATGAACTCAGCTAATAACGTCGCTCGATCGACTGCGTTTGTTTCATATAAATTAATTGGCGTAGACGTATCCTTTACAATATTAAAGTTTACTTCCTCAAGCTTCACTTCTTTATTGTCCCAATATGATGAGCTCTTTGTCATCTTGAAGCTACGTTCATGCTGCCAATCACTTAATGTAAATGGACCATTATAAAGTGTTGTGTTTGCCTCTAAACCAAACTTCGTACCTTGCTCTTTTACATACTTTTCATTCACAGGATAGAAGATTGGATATACCATTAAATCAACAAGATACGGAATCGAGTTGTCTAATTCCACTTCTAATGTGTGATCATCAATTGCTTTTACGCCTAATTGATCTGGACTCATCTCTTTTTTATTAATTTTTTCTGCATTTTTTATATCATACATAATGTACGCTGATTTTGCAGCTGTATCTGGATTAATCGCTCTTTGCCATCCATATACGAAATCTTTCGCTGTTACAGGTTCACCATTTGACCATTTTGCATCTTCACGTAATTTAAATGTATACTTTTTACCGTCTTCTGACTTTTGGAATTCTTTCGCTACACCTGGAACTAACTTATCATCTTTTCCAAGACGGTATAGTCCTTCCATCGTGTTGTTCATTACTTTCGAAGAAACTGCATCAGCTGACAAAGCTGGATCCATCGTTGGAATTTCTTGTGTTTCAATTAAGTTTATAACTTGCTTCGCACCGCTTTTCCCGCTATCCCCTTTTGCGTTCGCTTGCGGCTCATCTTTTTGATAACTACATGCCCCTAAAACCATGCTCATCGCTACTGTTGATGCTACAAAAACTGGTATCTTTTTTTTCATACTTCCACCCCTCAAAAAAATGTTAGCCCTTTCATTTTCAAACAGAAAGAAATATATATATGTTCTAATAATTCATATTATACACACAAATATATTCTTTGTATATTTATATTTCTATTTTATTAAAATTTTCTGTTAAAAAATAAACCTTTGTAAACGTTTCACATTGCTATTTTTCCTGACTAAAACGTCAAAAAACACTATTTTTATATTTTTCTAAATTATCAGAGAAAAATAAATTTTATATTCTATAATATTTTACGTATAATTATCCTTCTCTTATTAACATAAAATGGAGGTCTCTTCATATTAAAAATATGTAGGTTAAAATGAGTGCAATGGCTATGAAAGTATGTTACGATACACTTTGCTAAAAATAGATATCGGTAAAGAGGGGACAGATATGACAGCAATTCACTCAAAAAGTGGGCCAACTGAGAAACTAAGTTTATTCCTATTAACATGGCCTATTTTTCTAGAAGTTTTTCTTTTTATGTTGATGGGGATCGCTGATACTTTCATGTTAAGTGCATTATCAGACGATGCTGTATCTGGGGTTGGTGCAGCAAATCAATATCTTCATATCGCTATTTTGGTACTAGAAGTAATCGGGAATGGCGCTGCGATCGT
Source organism: Bacillus sp. CDB3 (assembly GCF_002081505.1). Lineage (NCBI taxonomy): Bacteria > Bacillati > Bacillota > Bacilli > Caryophanales > Bacillaceae > Bacillus > Bacillus sp. CDB3. The sequence continues at coordinate 41,633 of NZ_ALBR01000075.1, forward strand.
CGTATCTCAATACCTCGGTTCCAAACGTTTTATGGAAGCATCTAAAATATCAGCATTAGCCGTCACATTAAATTTAGTGGTCGGACTCGTTATAAGCGCTGGTTTTCTTTTATTTTCAAAACATATGATGATGGCAATGAATTTACAAGGCGATGTACTAATGTATGCACAAAGCTATTTATCCATCGTCGGAGGAGCTATTTTCCTTCAAGCTATTATTAACTCGTTAGCCGCAATTATCCGCGTTCACGGCTTTACAAAGCAAGCAATGTTTGTTTCGCTCGGAATGAATATTATTCATATCGCCGGAAACTACGTACTTATTTTCGGGAAATTCGGTTTTCCTGAACTCGGTGTGCAAGGGGCCGCGATTTCTTCCGCTGTCAGTCGACTACTGGCACTTATTGTGTTCTTCTGGTTACTATACCGCGTTATGGAATACCGTGTGAAATTACAATATTACTTCACTTTATCAAAAGAATACGTTGGCAAAATATTAAAGATCGGCATTCCATCTGCATTCGAACAAGTCATGTATCAAGCTTGTCAAATTGTCTTCTTATATTACGCAACATACTTAGGTACGGAATCATTAGCAGCAAGGCAATACGCTACTAACATTTCCATGTTCACTTATTTATTTGCCATTGCGATTGGTATGGGAACAGCAATTATTATCGGGCGCCTTGTTGGCGGCGGTGAAAAAGATGAAGCATATGAACGTGTATGGAAAAGTGTAAAATGGGCAATTGGCGTAACTTTATGTATGGTTGTTCTCGTTATTACATTCCGCACACAATTAATGGGACTGTTTACAGATAATCCGCACATTATTAAATTAGGTGCAAGCGTTCTTTTACTAAGTGTACTACTTGAAACGGGACGCACGATGAACATCGTCATCATTAATTCACTTCGTGCAGCTGGTGATGCAAAATACCCTGTTTTAATCGGCGCATTCTCTATGGTGTTAATGAGTTTACCACTCGGTTACTTTTTCGCCTTCCATTTAGATATGGGACTCGTTGGTATTTGGTTAGCGATTGCTATCGACGAATGGACGCGTGCCATTATTATGTTCTTCCGCTGGAAAAGTAGAGCGTGGGAACGTTATGCACTTGTTAAACCGAATGAGCAAGAAGACAGTGTTTCTGTTCAGGCGCAGTAACACTTGTTTGATCAAGATGTAGTTATTAGTGAATGAAATTTATATGGGCGATTCTTTCAATATATCGACTTACCGACAATGTTGACAACTCATTTATATAGTAGAAAAAAGCCACCCTTCCTTAATGGAAGAATGGCTTTTTTTTATTATTGATAGATTTCTTTATATTTCTTATACTCCGCTTCAGAACATAATACGAAATGTCCTGGGCGAATTTCACGCATTGTTGGTACTTCGCTACCATAATCATGCTGAGTTGGATCGTATACGATACGTTTACGATTGCGCTCATAATCTGGGTCTGGAAGTGGAATTGCTGATAGTAGTGATTTTGTATATGGATGCATTGGATTCTCATATAACTCTTCACTTGTTGTCAGCTCGACGATTTGACCACGGTACATTACACCGATGCGATCACTAATGTATTTTACCATCGATAAATCATGGGCGATGAATAAGTATGTTAAACCTTTTTCTCTTTGTAACTGTTTTAGTAAGTTTACAACTTGCGCCTGAATCGATACGTCAAGTGCTGAGATTGGTTCATCCGCAATGATAAATTCAGGTTCTACAGCTAGCGCACGAGCGATACCGATACGTTGACGTTGTCCGCCTGAGAATTCATGCGGGAAACGGTTCGCGTGTTCTTTATTTAAACCAACTGTATTTAACAGCTCGTGAACACGGTCCATACGCTCTTTTTTACCTTTTGCCAGTCCGTGAATATCAATACCTTCTGCGATAATATCCCCTACTGTCATACGAGGATTTAGTGATGCGTATGGATCTTGGAAAATCATTTGCATTTTACGGTTGAACTTCTTAAGTTCTGCGCGTGATTTTTTACCATGTACATTTTCACCATCGAACAACACTTCACCGGCAGTTGCGTCGTATAAACGAATGATCGTTCTTCCAGTTGTTGACTTACCACAACCAGATTCTCCTACAAGTCCAAATGTTTCACCGCGGTAAATATCAAATGAAATATCATTAACTGCTTTAACAACACCACCACTCACATCAAAGTGTTGTTTCACATTTTTTACTTCAATTAATTTCTCACGTTGTTTAGTCATGTTGTTCACCTGCTTTCATTTGAAGAATACGTTTTTCAACAACTGCTGGTGGTTTTACTTCTGGCGCTTGCTCATGAAGTAACCAAGTTGCCGCATAATGTGTATCACTTACTTTAAATAAAGGTGGTTCCATTTCAAAATCAATTTTCAGCGCCTGCGGGTTACGTGGTGCAAAAGCATCACCCTTTGGCGGTTTTAATAAGTCAGGAGGCGTTCCTGGAATCGCATATAGTTCGTCCTCTGAACCATCTAAGCTTGGCATAGATGCGATTAAGCCCCATGTGTATGGATGTTTTGGATTGTAGAAAATTTCATCAACAGTTCCAATTTCAACAACTTTACCAGCGTACATAACCGCAACTCGGTCTGCAACGTTTGCCACTACACCTAAATCATGCGTAATGAAAATGATTGCTGCTTCTGTTTTTTGCTGAATGTCCTTCATAAGCTCTAAAATTTGCGCCTGAATTGTAACGTCTAGCGCTGTTGTCGGCTCATCGGCAATTAATAATTTCGGATTACAAGCTAACGCCATCGCAATAACTACACGTTGTCTCATACCACCTGAGAATTGGTGAGGATATTGTTTTAAGCGTGCTTCTGGATTTGGAATACCTACAAGGTCGATTAATTCTAAAGCAACTTTACGTGCGTCTGCTTTACTCATCCCTTGGTGTTTAATAAGACCTTCCATAATCTGATTACCAATTGTCATCGTTGGATTTAATGATGTCATTGGATCTTGGAAAATCATCGCAATATCTTTACCGCGTACTTGCTGCATTTCTTTTTCTGTTAATTTCGTTAAGTCACGACCTTCAAATACGATTTCACCGTTTTTAATACGTCCTGGAGGATTCGGAATTAATCCCATTAACGCTTTAGAAGTAACTGATTTACCAGAACCAGATTCTCCTACAATCGCTAATGTTTCTCCTTTTTTTAAATCAAAAGTAACACCGCGTACAGCTTGTACTTCACCTGCATGTGTATCAAAGGAGACTTGCAAATCTTTTACCTCTAGCAATGTTTTCATTTTTACTTCTCCCCTCTTTTACTTACGCATTTTTGGATCTAACGCGTCGCGTAATCCGTCTGCCATTAAGTTGAATGCTAAGATTAACATACTGATGACAACCGCTGGGATGAACATCATATGTGGATACGTTTGAATTGATTTATAACCATCGTTTACAAGAGAACCAAGTGATGCGAATGGTGGCTGAATGCCTAGCCCGATGAAGCTTAAGAATGCTTCACCAAATACCGCTGTTGGAATTGTAAACATTGTCATTACGATAATTGGTCCCATTACGTTCGGTATTAAGTGTTTCACAATTAATTGTGTATTCGTTGCTCCTAATGTACGAGATGCTAATACGTATTCTTGGTTTTTTAATTTTAGGATTTGTCCACGAACGATACGCGACATCCCTATCCAACCTGTAATTGCCATCGCAAGTGTGATCGACCATATACCTGATCCCATAATGATTACCATTAAAATAACGATGATTAAATATGGAATACCGTTAATAATCTCCATAATACGTTGCATAATATTATCTACTCTACCTCCGTAGAATGCTGAAATACCTCCGTATGCAACCCCAATTACTAAATCAATTGCTGCTGCTAAAAGAGCGATATATAATGATACGCGTGTACCTTCCCATGTTCTTGTCCATAAATCACGGCCAAGATCATCTGTACCAAACCAGAAGTACTCTTTAATATCACGTTTTTCATATTGGTCAACACCATATTGATCTGTACCGTCAAATGGTAGCCAATGAATATTTTCAATCACTGGAATTTTTGGTGGCATTTTCGCACGACCTAAATCCTGCTCTTTATAAGAATGCTTACTTACCATCGGTCCTATAATTGCTAGTAGTACAATAAGCATTAATAATACGAAACCAAACATTGCACCTTTATGTTGGAACAAACGTCTTCTTACATCTTGCCAAAACGTTAAGCTTGGACGGGCAATGACTTCATTATCAACATTACTTTGATTGGCTTGTTGAAATAAATCTGGAGATAATTTTTGTACATCTTTCATCATTTTTTCCCTCCCGCTAAACGAATACGAGGATCAATAATTCCGTATAAAATATCGACAATGAAAATAACTAAGATGAAGATCGCACTATAGAAAATTGTAGTTCCCATAATAACTGTATAGTCATTCACTGTAATCGATTTAACGAATTGTTCCCCAAGTCCAGGTACAGCATAAATTTGCTCGATAACTAGTGTCCCTGTAATTAATCCTGCAACCATTGGTCCTAAAATTGTTACAACTGGAATTAATGCGTTACGAAGTGCGTGCTTGATAATGATAACGCCTTGGCTAATTCCTTTCGCTTTCGCTGTTAAAATATAATCCGCTTGCATAACTTCAATTAACTCTGCACGAGCGAAACGTGCGATTGTTGCGATAACTGCCATCGATAAAGCAATTGTAGGCATTACTGTAAACTCTGGTCCTTTCCAAAATGCTACTGGGAACCAACCAAGTTTTACCCCTACGAAATATTGTAGTAATGCGGCAAATACGAACGATGGTACCGACATACCGAGTACGGAAATTATTGTCGCCCCATAATCGACCCACGTATTGTTACGAAGTGCCGCAACGATTCCTAAAATTAATCCGATAAATGTTCCTAATATAATCGCTTGTAAACCAAGTTGTGCTGATGGTCCAATGCGATCCACAATCATATCTGTTACTGGACGGTTATCATATTGGAATGATACCCCTAAATCACCTTTTGCTAAGTTACCTAAGTAACGTGCGTATTGAACTGGTACTGGATCATTTAAACCATATTTTTCAAGAATGATTTCTTTTTGTGCCGGTGATAACTTCTCCTGATTTTTAAGCGGAGAACCCGGAAGTAATTTCATCAAAAAGAAAGTCAGTGTAGTAATTAAAAATAATGTCAAAGCCATGTACACGAAACGTTTTAATACATAACGTCCCATAGTCAAGCACCTCCCCGTTTTTCTCAAAAGCAATAAGATAGTTTAAAATATTCTTACTTTTATTTTTTTAAAATAAGAGCATATGCCCATCATAGGCATATACCCTTATTCATGATGGAAACCATTTTTAGTTTTTGAGTTCAACCCACTTATAACTAAATTCTCCGCCATATTTATGTTCTAATAGGCCAGTAATTGAACTACGTTGTAAATATGCCTTTCCAGGTTGATATACTGGAGCAATCGCTGCATCCTCAAGCAGTTGTTGTTCTGCTTTTAATAGAGCATCCCAACGAGCTTGTACATCTACTTCTGTTTTGGCTTTCTTAATTAGTGCATCATATGCTGGATTTGCGTAATTCACTTTATTTTGCGAATTACCTGTTGTATACATTTCAAGGAATGACATTGGATCCATATAATCTGGACTCCATCCCGCATATGACATCGCATAATCTCCACTTGCTTCAAGTTTTAATTTTTGTGCAAATGGCTGCATTTTTGTTGAAACTGTTAAACCTGGTAAGTTCTTTTCGAATTGTCCTTTTAAATACTCTCCGATTTTTTTAGCATCATCAGTATCAAAGTTTAATAACTCTAACTCTACTTTGTCTACACCCAGTTCTTTTTTACCAGCTTCCCAATATTTTTGAGCTTCTTTAACATCCTCTTTTATAAGCTTTCCGTTCTCTTCACGGAAGTCTTTTCCGTTAGGTCCTTTTGCCAAACCTTTCGGAACAAAACCATACATTCCTTCTGAACCATCGTTTAAGATAACTTTTCCGATATTTTCACGTTCAAAGGACATCGCAATTGCTTTTCGGATATTTTTATTTGCTAAAAACTTATTTTTTTCATTTAAGCGAATGAATTGTGTAGATGGTCTCTTAATTGTTTTAAAATCAGCATCTGATTTGTATTTATCTACAAACTCTGATGTTAATACTACACGATCAATTGCTTTTGTTTCATATAAATTTATAGCCGTTGAACGATCCTTAACAATATTGAAGTTTACTTCCTCAAGTTTTACTACTTTATTTTCCCAATACGTCGGGTTCTTCGTCAATTTGAAACTTTGTTCATGCTTCCATTCATTTAAAACGAATGGTCCATTGTAAAGTGTCGTATTGGATTCTAATCCGAATTTATCTCCTTGTTCTTTTACAAACTTCTCATTCAAAGGATAAAATGTTGGATAGACTGTTAAACTTACAAAATAAGGAACAGGGTTGTCTAATTCCACTTCAAGTGTGTGATCATCAACGGCCTTTACACCAAGTTCTTCAACTGGTAACTCTTTTTTGTTAACTTTCTCCACATTTTTAACATCAAATAGTATGTAAGCAAACTTGGCACCCGTATTTGAATCTACAGCTCTTCTCCAAGAATAAACGAAGTCTTTAGCTGTTACAGGCTCACCGTTAGACCATTTCGCATCTTCACGTAATTTAAATACGTACTTTTTACCATCCTCTGATTTCTCATAGGATTTAGCGACACCTGGAACGAGTTTATCATCTTTCCCCAGACGATATAATCCTTCCATTGTATTATTCATGATGTTAGAAGATGCTGCATCTGTTGATAACGTCGTATCCATTGTTGGAATCTCAGCTGTTTCAGTTAGGTTTAACACTTGCTTATTTGAGGCTTTTTCTTTTGCGCCTGCTTTGTTATCTTCTTTTTGGTAACTACAAGCTCCTAACATACTCACTGTCAACGTTGATGCAATTAATAACGGTATCTTTTTCTTCATGTTGTATTGCCTCCCCTAATTGCACTTCCTGTACCCTCACTTGTAAAAAAGTAGAATTGAAAGAATAATCTCCAAGTTTCTACAATTTTCATTATACATATAATATGACGATTGTGAATATAGTTTTTTGTTTTTTGTTAAAATTTTTAATAAATTATTTATTTTTTATTTTTTGTAAAGGAATACATTAACATTGCTACCATCATCTTGAAATTAGGGCTTCAATTGCGTATAATTTTCAAAAAATTATTTATATTACTTATTATAACTTTTATAGTATAATAATTCTAGTAATATTTTGACGGAGGGGAATATTTTGAATAAAGTTTTTTTTCATTCTTGTATACTATTTTTTGTAGCGATAATCGCTTCTAGTGTTGGCGCATTCCTCGTTTCATCTCAGTTTTTGTTGAATTTTGTCAACATCTCATTCTATATCTCATTGTTTTTTATTCTTATAGGTGGTTTTTTATACATATTTCAAAATGGATTTTTTAACGTAACAATTTACGCATTCCAAAGAGTATTTGGTACGAACAAAAAAATTGACTCTTTAATTGAAGAAGCAGAGGAACCTACCGATAAAAAAGAACGTATTTATAAAACATATTCATTCAAATGGACGTATCCGATTTGTATTACTGGTATCGTACTTGGTCTGTTCTCGACTCTCATTAGCTTTACTATTTTGATGTAGTTTGCAAACGCTATTCCATATGATATAATAATCAGCAAAACATTTTGTTATAAAACTTTAGTTCTTTCATATTAAAAGGGCTCAGTTAACAATAAATAAATTTATATGTATGCGATGATAAAGAAGAGTACATATTGAGGCAATTTCAGAGAGCTTGTGGCTGGTGTGAACAAGTAATTGTGCAATATGGAATGGGCTTTTGAGCACCAAACCGAACCGTGAGTAGTAGGCTTTGGCGTTATATCCAGACGTTATTATGGATCTGAGAGATTTCACAACGGTGAAATAATTAGGGTGGTACCGCGGTCCATTCGTCCCTATGTAATTTGGGATGAATGGGCTTTTTTGTATGCCTTCTCTTCCCTATCACACATTCAAATTTAGGAGGAATTACTTATGTCAGTTATCTTTTCTGGTATTCAGCCAAGTGGAACAATTACACTTGGAAACTATTTAGGAGCTATGAAGCAATTTACAGAGCTTCAAAACGAACACGACTGTTATTTCTGCATTGTAAACCAACATGCAATTACAGTACCCCAAGATCCAGTACAACTTCGTAAAAACATCCGCAGTCTTGCTGCACTATATGTTGCATGCGGCATCGATCCTGAAAAAGCTACTTTATTTGTACAGTCAGAAGTACCAGCACACGCTCAACTAGGATGGATCATGCAATCAGTTGCTTACGTTGGAGAATTGGAGCGTATGACACAATATAAAGATAAAGCTTCTGGTAGAGATTCAGTTCCGGCTGGATTACTTACGTATCCACCATTAATGGCTGCTGATATTTTACTTTACAACACTGAAATCGTGCCTGTTGGTGATGATCAAAAACAACATATGGAATTAACACGTGATCTAGCAGAGCGTTTCAACAAACGTTTCCGTGAAGTGTTCACAGTTCCTGAAATTCGCATTCCAAAAGTAGGAGCTCGCGTTATGTCATTAACAGAACCTACGAAAAAAATGAGTAAATCTGATCCAAATCCAAAATCAATGATCAGTATGCTTGATGAACCAAAAACAATTGAAAAGAAAATTAAAAGTGCTGTAACTGACTCTGAAGGTATCGTGAAATTCGATAAAGAAAATAAACCTGGTATCTCTAACTTATTAACAATCTATTCTTCATTCTCTGGAAAAACAGTTGAAGAAATAGAAGCAATGTACGAAGGAAAAGGATACGGCGACTTCAAAGGCGACCTAGCACAAGTAGTCGTAGAAGCAATTCGCCCAATCCAAGACAAATATAACGAACTAATCAGCTCCCCAGAACTAGACGAAATTCTAGACAAAGGTGCAGAAAAAGCAAACCGCGTTGCATTCAAACAACTACGCAAAGTAGAAAACGCAATGGGATTAAGTAGAAAACGTAGGTAACTTATAAAGCGGAGGCGACTGTTTAGCCCTGACGGCTAAGGTTCTTTCCCACAGAAGGTGCTTTTTACCTTCTCGTGGGGAAGGTTCTTAGACGTGAAGGGCTAGGAGCCGGAGCTGGATTTTATTATAAAGCGGAAGCGGCTCGTTCAGCTCTGACTGGCTAAGGTTCTTTCGCATAAAAGGCGCTTTTTGCCTTCTTATGCGGAAGGTTCTTAGACACGAAGAGCTTGCCGCTGGAGCTGGATTACTAAAAAGCGGAAGCGGCTCGCTTAGAATGTGAGGAGGATGGAGCTCCTGACCTAGAGGCGCGAAGCCACCGAACATTCTTGCCAACTCCATAAAAAAACCGCCAATTGGCGGTTTTTTAATTTACCTTCTGCTCATTTTCCATTTCCCATAGCTTTTCAAAAAACGGCTGTCCTTTTACAAGACGCTCACATAATTGTTCGTGTTTCTCAGACCATCCAGTTTTCGCTTCATCATAAAGTTTAGCCCAAATATCTTCAAATTCCATATGTTGAACCATTCCGTATGCTGATGGATCCCACTCTGTGAACCAGTAGCGAATTTCAGCTGGATTTTTCGTTGTATGTAATTGATCTAACGCCATAAATAATAATTGTTTTAGCTGTCTTTCTTTACGAGTCAAGCCATTCATAATGAAAGGAGATGGTGATAAAATATGATGTTCTTTTTCAATTTCTTCTACCTGGAACTCATACTTTTCTGCTTGCACATTTTCTACCATCTCATATACCATCTGCTCTTGACGAGGTATAAGCCTACTTTTTCTAATTGGCACATTATAGCCGATTGAATCAATCGCAATAATTCCTTTTCCATCTGTAACTACAAAACAATATTCTTGTTGCAAACGTTCGTGATTTTTACGAATATAAGCCTTATGATGTACGTCTTCCAGTAACTTTTGCGGAAGCTCTAACAATTCGTTCTCGATGTAATGATATAATGTGGAATCTACTTTTAATAATGGCACTTGATCTAATAGCTCAATCGTATCATCTTTCCGCCACTCGTAAAAATGACAAACGTTATACCCATTCTCTTCACCTTCAAACCAATTTACCCATACATCATGTAGATATAACATTCTCTACCCCTCACTTCACTACTGTTTGTACCAATCATTATGTTCATTTTTGCTTAACTTTATTCCACTTGAGGAAATATATTCTAATTATTATTTTTTCTTCTATAATATATAAAAAAAACAAGAGATAGCTCTCCTGTTTTTTTACGAAACATGAAATGTATTTGCTTTATTCAATATTTCTTTCGCATCTATAGATAATAAAGAAAGTGTATCTTCTCCTTCAAAAGCTACGCAATCTTTTACAATATGGAATCCAAGTGCATAGCCAAGCATTTTCGGATACGGGTGCAGTCCATTTAATAAAACATCATGCTCCCTCGTACCTCTCTTTACATCTATTCGTTCTTGTATTGAATTTCTCCAATAATAAATAGCATCTTCTTTTGAAATGTAAGTAGTCCACGGTGCGCATCTTTTTTCTGTATACCTTTCATATACAGCTTGCTCAGCTAATCCTTCCATAATCATCGTATCAAGTAATGTATACTCTGTTTCTTTCGTCTCAATTTGATGCAATCTACATATATGGTGATATTCATGCGTTAATAAAGCTTTTAGTTCCTCTACTGAATTACGTCCACATACGAATAAGAAAATAACGTGACGCATAGATAAACCAGCCTTTCCGTTATACTCTTCTTGTACAGTTCGATTATATGAATCTGATAATAAAATAAAGATAGGAACATCCGGACCTTTTAACCAACTTTTTAATTTTTCATACTCCATGCTAAGTTCTTTCCAAATTTCTTTTTTCTCTAATTCTTTAATTTCCTGCTCACCCCGCATTACCGGGCGATACATACCTCTAGAGATTAAAAAGCGATACAACCTCTCTTTTGGCAATGGAATATACTTTGTAAATTTCTCACAAAGTTTTTCTGGGCGTCCATAATACAGGTGTAACCATTTTGTCGTATCAACAACCCCCATCTTCATCCCTCCTTTTTTTATGTATATGCGAAAAAAGGAAAGAGCGTAAAAATAAATAAGGTGTTTTTTCGTAGTTTGTTACGAAAAAACACCTTATTTTATCTATTATTTATACGATTTAAATACTAATACTGCGTTATGACCACCGAATCCTAATGAATTACTCAATACCGCGTTTACTTCTTGATGTCTCGCTTTATTTGGTACGTAATCTAAATCACAATCTGGATCTGGCGTTTCATAGTTAATTGTCGGAGGAATCACTCCGTCTGTAATTGTTTTAATAGAGAAGATCGCCTCAACAGCACCCGCTGCTCCTAATAAGTGACCTGTCATTGATTTCGTTGAGCTAATCGCTACTTTATATGCATGCTCGCCGAAAGTTTCTTTAATTGCCATCGTTTCATACTTTTCATTCGCATCTGTACTTGTACCATGCGCATTAATGTAATCAATATCTTCTGGCTCTAGACCTGCATCAGCTAAAGCTTGACGCATTGCACGCACTCCGCCTTCACCGCCAGGAGCAGGCATTGTAATATGGAACGCATCACCCGTTGCACCATAACCAGCAATTTCCGCATAAATATGGGCACCACGTGCTAACGCGTGCTCTAATTCTTCAAGAATAAGAATTCCTGATCCTTCACCCATTACAAAACCGCTACGGTTTTTATCGAACGGACGGCAAGCCGTCGCTGGATCTTCATTAAATGTTAATGCTTTCGCTGAACTAAATCCAGCAAATGCCATACTTGTTAACGGTGCTTCTGCTCCGCCCGTTATCATCGCGTCAGCATCACCACGCTGAATTGCTTTAAATGCATCTCCAATTGAGTTTGCACCAGATGCACAAGCCGTTACAGAACAAGTGTTAATTCCTTTTGCTCCTGTAGCGATTGATACTTGACCTGCTGCCATATCTGGAATCATCATTGGTACGAAGAATGGACTCACACGGCGTGGACCTTTTTCAGTAAAAATCTTAAATTGTTCTTCGTATGTTTCCATACCGCCAATACCAGAACCAATCCATACACCAATTCGAGGTCCGTTTTCTTCTGTAATTTCAAGGTTCGCATCCGCAACTGCCATTTTCGCTGCTGCTACTGCATATTGTGTAAAGCGATCCATACGGCGCGCTTCTTTTTTATCAATATATTTCTCAACTTCAAAGTCGTTAATTTCTGCTGCTACTTTTGCTGGAAACAGTTCTGGATCAATTCTTGTAAGTCGTCCGATTCCAGATACACCCTTTTTAATGTTTTCCCACGCTGTTTCAACATCTGTTCCGATCGGTGTAACAGCTCCTAATCCTGTAATTACGACCCTCTTTTTTTCCATACAAAATACACTCCTTTTTTTCTCTCAGTCCTTATTTACCCCAACGAAGAGCGACTGCTCCCCATGTTAATCCGCCGCCAAAACCAACAAGTATAATTAAATCACCGTCTTGAATACGTCCATTTTGCAATTCCTCTACCATCGCAATTGGAATTGAAGAGGCTGATGTATTACCGAACTTTTCAATTGTCATACTCATTTTTTCTTTCGGTAAATTTAATCTCTCTCTTGCAGATTCCATAATACGAATATTCGCTTGATGTGGTACTAAGAAGTCCACATCCTCTTTCGTAAGTCCTGCTTTTTCTAACACACGAAGACAAGAATCACCAAGTTGACGAACGGCAAATTTAAAGACTTCTCTGCCATTCATCATAACATACTCGTCTTGATAAAGATGCTTACCACCACTTCCGTCCGCTCCTAATTCGAATGAAAGTACACCTTTTCCTTCCGAAACAGCTCCCATTACGATAGCACCTGCTCCGTCCCCAAATAGTACTGCTGTATTTCGGTCGTTCCAATCTACAATTTTGGATAGTTTGTCACTACCAACTACTAATACATTTTTATAAGTTCCCGTTTGAATAAATTGCTGCGCTGTAATCATTCCGTACATAAAGCCAGCACACGCTGCACTTAAATCCATTGCAGCTGCATGTTTTGCACCAATTGCTTCCTGAATTACACAAGCTACTGCTGGGAATGCGCGATCCGGCGTTACTGTTGCGACTAAAATAAGATCGATATCCTCTCCGCTAATTCCTGCATCTTCAAGTGCTTTTTTAGAAGCCTCTACCGCCATATATGAAGTATCTATTGTATCATCGGCAATGCGTCTTTCTGCAATTCCCGTTCTCGTACGAATCCATTCATCAGATGTATCTACGATTTTCTCTAAATCGTGATTTGTGACTACTTTTTCTGGCACATATCTTCCGATCCCTAAAATGCCCACGTTCACATCGCAGCCCTCCGTTTTATATCAATTATTATGACTTGGTACTAATTTTAAAACATAAATGTACTTTTGTCTAGAATATATTTCAGCTAAAAAATAAAGACGGCGTATTACCAACTTTATTTTTCATTAAAAGAAACAGAAAAATCCCCTCCTTTTTGAAATACAAATTATTCCATCATCTTGTCCTTACTTCACTCAAAACAAAAAGGCCCTTACCGCTTCTACTCACGGCTTGAGCCTCCTCCCCTCCAAAAGACGGGTTAATTCTTTATCAGCTTCCCTTCAAAACTAAGACCTTCTCCTCATCACCGCTCTGGCCTTACCTCGCTCGAAACAAAAAAAGGCCCTTACCGCTTCTACATACGGCTTGAGCCTCTTTCCCTCTCAAAAAAGAAGGTTTTTTTATTCTTTATCAGCTTTCCCAAGCTCATATGCTTCGCCCATTACTTTCATCAATAGCTCTAACACCGGCTGTGCTTTCTCCATATCAAGTGCAATTCCATTATCATCTAAAATTGCCTTAGCTTCTGGTAAATGCTTCATTGCGATTTGTAAAAATTGCATGCTTTTTTCGTTCATATATGCTCTTCCTCTCCAATAAAACTTTAAATTTATAGTCCATACAATAGTGTAACACGTACACTACCCTTCGTATAACTCTTTATATTTTTTCATATGTGCCAATTGTTTATTTAAACCAAATTCTAACGGCGTATTTCTTTTAAGAGAAACAACCTCTACCGCTTCATTTCTTATATGCTCATCTTTTTTGTTTACCTTACCATCTGCATGTAAAAGGCTCATACCTTTTTCCCATAATGCTTCTTTTCCACTAAGTAAATTATATATACCGAGGTGCTTTACATTCATTCCATTTTCCCATAAGTATTCACATACATCTTCAACGTAAAGTAAATCACTTCCTTTTTCTCCACTTATACAACGGCACTCTTTTTCATCGAGTTCTGATAAAATGAGCTGATGATACATCATAAACGACGGTTGCCATGGCCCATATACTGTAGGAACTCGATATGCACTATACTGTAATTCTCCTTTTTTCAACCCTTCTTCCACTTTCGAAAACAGACGTTTGTTTTCAGATTCTTCAGCGCTTCCTATTTCAATAGAAGAAATTAGATTTAACTTTACTTTATTTTTTTCACACATTCTTACGATTCGTTTTAAATATTGTAATATGACTCTTTCATTCCGAAAGCCACTTTGCTGATTCGGCTCATACAAACAAAAATAAACTGTATCGAAACTCTCTTCCTCTACCGATCGCCATCCGTCTTCATCCCTTATAGAATAGTACGTAAATAACGCATTTCGCCCAATCAACAATAATTTCTCTTCATTAATTTTTGTCATACTATCAAATTCATCAAAATCAAGACCATATACTTCTACTTCTTCTGCAATCATTTTATTCACAAGGTGATAACCTACAAACGTAAGTGCACCTATAATCAGCACGCGTTCCATACCACCAACCCTTTCCCCTTGAAACAAATAGCTCCTCATTTATGTATATGGGAGCTTCACAATTCTTCTTCATATTTTTTAAAGAAATCCGTCGTTTGTCTAACCATTTTATATTTCACATCTTGAAGATGGAATAAGACAGAAGTATCACATTGATTGAATTGCCTCATTTTCTCGTATTTACGTAACAATTGTTTTCTTCCTCTTTTTTCTTGTGTTGATACGAAAATTTTAACAGGTACACAAGACGGAAGAAGCGTAAATGATTTCTTATTTATTTTTGATTCTAATTCCTCTTCTTTGGAATCATACGCCAAACTTAATTCCTTCACTAATCTTTTGTAAAAAAACTTATGCTCTTTTTCGAACTCCACATATTCTGGCAAATCTAAACACGGATTTAACATAATGACAGAACGTATACTTTCAGGGTATTTGTTCATCATTTCAAGCGCTACAAGCGCACCCATACCATCTGCCATAATGTGCATTTTCGTATTTAATGTCTCTTTTCTCAAAACAACATCATATAAACGTTTCGCTAGGCGAACAGATTGGTCATTCCCCCAGTGTCTTCCATATAAATTAGAAGAAAAGACCGTGTAGCCTTCCTCAATAAGGCCATGTAAAAAATAAGATCTTCCCGCATGCTGTGTCCATAAACTTGTACCATTCTCAATAAAGTAGTTGTAATCACCGAGGAGCATAACTGAAAACCCATTTGGCTTCTCCGGTAAATAAATGACACATGGTTCTTTTTCTAAGTAAAAAAAACGTTCCGTAATACTCATTTTTCCCCCGCCTTATTTTCTAAACGTATAAAACCACTCTTTTATAATGTATGAACGGAATGCAAATTTGCGTTGAAAAATCTACAAATATTTTTCTATATTCTTTTTTCAATTGTGTTACAATAAGGACAGATTGAACGAATAGAGGTGTAAAATATGCGTTTCATTTGGGCATTAATTTGGTCGTTCGCGCTTGTACATATGATGAGCTATGTAATCGGCTCTATGACTGGCGGTACATACGATTTTAACCAAGCGTCTATTTTCTCAGTTGTTCTTGCGGTATTAGTATTAGCGATTTCAGCTGCAATTCCAAACGAGCCAGTAGAACAACACTAAAAAGAGTCCGGATTTTATCCGAACTCTTTTTTATTTTCATTTCACATGAACGACTAATTCATTATTTTCTTCATCGACAACTACGTGACTATTATCCGTAATCGTTCCTGCAATTAATTCTCTCGCTAATTTCGTTTCCACTTGACGCTGTACGTATCGTTTTAATGGACGAGCTCCGTACATCGGATCAAAGCCAGCTTCTACAACAAATTCTTTTGCAGAATCCGTTAATTCCACTGTAATGTGACGGTCAGCTAAACGACCTTGTAACTCTTTTACAATTTTATCAACAATACCTTTAATTTCATTCGTTGTAAGAGGTTTGAATAAAATAATTTCATCGACACGGTTTAAAAACTCTGGTCGGAAATGTCCTCTTAATTGTCCCATTACAAGTTCTCTTGATTCTTCTTTAATGGAACCATCTTCTTCTAATCCATCTAACAAGTGAGCAGATCCAATATTTGAAGTCATAATAATAACCGTATTTTTAAAGTCTACTGTACGTCCTTGTGAATCTGTAATGCGTCCATCGTCTAACATTTGTAATAAAATGTTGAATACTTCTGGATGCGCCTTTTCGATTTCGTCTAACAAAATAACAGAATACGGTTTACGTCTTACTGCTTCTGTTAATTGTCCGCCCTCTTCATATCCAACATATCCAGGAGGCGCACCAATTAAGCGTGACACTGCGTGTTTCTCCATGTACTCAGACATATCGATACGAATCATTTGCTCTTCACTGTCAAATAACGTTTGTGCTAACGTTTTTGCAAGCTCAGTTTTACCAACACCTGTAGGTCCTAAGAAAATAAATGAACCAATTGGACGATTCGGATCTTTAATTCCAGCGCGAGCACGAAGTACTGCATCTGATACAAGGCTTACCGCTTCCTCTTGACCGATAACACGCTCTGATAAAATTTGTTCTAGACGTAATAATTTCTCACGTTCACCTTCAACGAGTTTTGCGACAGGAATACCAGTCCAGCGTGAAACAATATCTGCAATTTCTTCTTCACTTACTTCCTCACGTAATAAACGATTTTCTTGTTTATTATGCGCACCCATTTCTTCCGCTTCTTTTAACTCTTTTTCAATTGCAGGAATTTTCCCGTGACGAAGTTCAGCTGCTTTATTTAAATCGTAATTACCTTCTGCTTCTTCTAATTCACGGCGCAAGCGCTCTAAATGTTCACGTAAGTCACGTACTTTGTGAATGTCTTCTTTTTCCTTCTCCCATTTCGCTCTCATACCGCTTGCAACTTCTTTTAAGTCCGATAATTCACGTTGTAATGTTTTTAGGCGTTCTTGGCTACCAAAGTCCTTTTCTTTCCCAAGGGCAGCTTCTTCAATTTCTAATTGCATAATACGACGCGTTACTTCATCTAATTCTGTTGGCATAGAATCAATTTCTGTTCGGATTGTTGCACAGGCTTCATCGACAAGGTCAATTGCTTTATCGGGTAAGAAACGATCTGAAATATATCGATCTGATAATACCGATGCCGCTACAATTGCACGGTCATGAATATTTACACCGTGATAAATCTCAAAACGCTCTTTTAAACCACGTAAAATTGAAATTGTATCCTCAACAGTTGGCTCTTCTGCTAATACTTGTTGGAA
The DNA here is from genome assembly GCF_002081505.1 of Bacillus sp. CDB3. Taxonomy (NCBI): domain Bacteria; kingdom Bacillati; phylum Bacillota; class Bacilli; order Caryophanales; family Bacillaceae; genus Bacillus; species Bacillus sp. CDB3. The sequence goes on from NZ_ALBR01000075.1 coordinate 59,327, forward strand.
ACGTCTTTCTAACGCTGGATCTTTCTCGATATATTTACGATATTCATCGAGCGTCGTTGCCCCGATACAATGCAGTTCACCACGAGCTAGCATCGGTTTTAACATATTCCCTGCATCCATCGCTCCTTCTGTTTTACCAGCGCCGACGATTGTATGAAGTTCATCAATGAATAATAAAATACGCCCTTCACTCTTTTTAATTTCATTTAATACAGCTTGCAGGCGCTCTTCAAACTCACCGCGGAATTTTGCTCCGGCTACAAGGGCACTCATATCTAATGCAAAGATTGTTCTATCTTTTAACCCTTCTGGTACATCTTTTTTCACGATACGCTGTGCTAATCCTTCAACAATTGCTGTTTTACCAACACCTGGCTCACCAATTAAAACAGGATTGTTTTTCGTTTTACGTGAAAGAATGCGAATAACGCGGCGAATTTCACTATCCCGTCCGATAACAGGATCAATTTTCCCTGCTCTCACTTCCGCCACTAAATCACGGCCATATTTTTCTAACGCTTCATAAGTTGCTTCTGGATTTTGACTAGTCACTCTTTGATTCCCCCGAACTGTCATTAAAGACTGTAATAAGTTATCTTTCGTAATATGAAATCTCGTAAATAATTGATTTATATCGCCTTTTTCTTCAGAAAAAGCAAGCAATACATGTTCGATTGAAATGTAATCATCCTGCAATTTCTCTGCTTCTTTCCCTGCTCTTACAAGCAGTTGTTGCAAAGCACCGGTTACATATAATTTCCCCGCCTCTGCTCCGCTTCCAGTTACAGAAGGCTTTTTCTTAATTAAACTTTCGGCGCCTTGCTTTAACGCTTCTATATCGACATTCATTTTTTGAAAAATACGTACTGCTAATCCGTCTTGCTGCTCTAATAACGTAAGCAATAGATGAACAGTATCTACTTCTTGATGATGATGAGATACCGCTAAAGACTGAGCACTCATAATCGCTTCCTGTGTTTTCGTTGTCATTTGATTTAAGTCCATCTTTACCGTCCTCCAAATGTTTGACTTTCTTTGACCTTTGATTTGATTATACGCCAACTGACTTTTTTATACAATAATTTTGCTTATGTATTTCAAACTTATTATTGGAAAATGCAAAAAGTAACATTCATTTTCCTAATCAAAAAAGCCGCAATAACGATTGCGGCTTCTGTTACGGTTTTCTTTTATATGTCCACTGACGGTTATGATTCGTGTTATCTGGAAACTTTTCACCGGCAGTTAATTGTACCATTTGCGGATTTTTCACCATACTTCCCGTTTCACCAATTTCTACGTAAATGCCATCATTTGGCGCTTTTTGCCCTGATCGAAACCTGCGATTTTGTCCCATTTCCATTCTCCTTCCATGACGTCTTGCCTCATTAGTATATCCATTTTAAAAGAAAGCTTTTCTGTCATGTTTAGGAAACAAGTACTACGGTTTACCCATATACATATATATAATTACACAAGCTTAAGCAGGAATTATTGGCATATTTGTTGAAAAAAAAGAAACCAACCTACTTTAGGCCAGTTTCAAAGGAGAGTCAAACATATACGAGAAGATTACATGTTCATTATAAATCGCATTGTTCAAACAATATAACCCTTTTCACAAATTGTCCATAATGAAAGAAACATTGTTTGAACTTTCTAAAAAGATGTTGACTTTTCCTAATTTCCAATGAGAAATAGTAGACACCACAGCGCTTCGCGACGTAAGATGGATATATAGTGAAACTTTCATTTACAGTAGTTTCACCCAGTCTAACCTCTTATTTCTGCATATTAAAAACGGAAATACAGATCGAAACAAAAAAATTATTATAAGAGGTGAAATTATGAATAAACAACATTTAATCGCATTAGACTTAGACGGAACTTTATTAACAGACAACAAAATAATTTCTCCAAGAACTAAAAACACAATTGCAAAAGCAAAAGAACAAGGACATATTGTTGTTATTTCAACAGGGCGTCCATTCCGCGCTAGTTACGATTATTATAAAGAACTTAGCCTTAACACACCAATCGTAAACTTTAATGGTGCTTACGTGCATCACCCACTTGATTCAAGTTGGGGAACACATCACTCTCCTCTTGAACTTTCAACAGCGCAAGAAATTGTCCGAGCTTGCTTTGATTTCGGCGTAAAAAATGTCTATGCTGAAGTCATGGATGATGTGTATGTCCGTGAAATTGATGAAGATAAAAAACATATTTTTGAATTCGGTTCTCCAAAGATTTTCACAGGAGATTTATTAAATATTTTAAACGACCATCCAACTTGCTTATTAATCGATGCACATGATGAGCATTCCGCTGCCATTCGCCAGCATTTAACAGATATGCACGCTGAAGTCATCGATCATAGAAAATGGGGTGCGCCTTGGCCAATTATTGAAATTGTAAAAAGCGGCCTAAATAAAGCTGTCGGATTACAAAAAATTTCAAGTCATTACAACATTCCAAAAGAGCACATCATTGCTTTTGGTGATGAGGATAACGACTTTGAAATGATTGAATTTGCTGGTCATGGAATCGCAATGGGGAATGCAATCCCTGAATTAAAATCACTCGCAAATCATACGACATTAACAAATGAAGAAGATGGTATCGCTCTATATTTAGAAGAGGTTCTTGGGTTGTAATCTAAAAATTCCCTGCTTATAGTTTCTCGCCAAACGCTCATACTATTATTAGACGCACAGAAGCGCGTCAATTGTTTTCAGCTAAATAAGGGGGGTTTTTCGAATGGGTAAAAAGAACAAATCAAAACGTTTTATCCAACAAGGAGCCGATTCTATTATGAAGCATGATGCAAGATTCCCGTACAGAGGTACATTAGCTGAGGCAGAAAAAGCAAGAAGTAACTCTTCATTTGGAGGGGTTTAAATGGGGAACTTACTATTCCAACAAGCTAGAGACGCTGTTGCAAGTGCCGTTTCTTGTTCAAGTGGTGCTGAACAACAGGAACTCGTTTATAGAGCAAAAAACTCTTTGCACTCTGCTTATGCAAACTCTTCAACTGCTGAAAAAGTTCAGCTACGTGAAATGCAGGAGCAATTGCAAAACATTACGAATTCGCATTAAAAAAGGAGGACCAGCTTTGGTCCTCTTTAATCTTTTCTAAACAATCCAAACACACCGACCGTTTGCAGTATATTTGTAAATGCACCTGGGTCCACCTGTTTAATAACCCTCTCTAATTCGTACAACTCGTAACGAGTAATAACAATCATTAACATTTCTTTATTTTCATTTGTATAAGCACCTGTTGCTGGTATAGTTGTAATCCCTCTCACTAAACGAGAGTGAATCGCTTTTCTCACATCTCCCCCGTTCTTTGTAACAATTAGTGCCGTAATCTTCACGTGACGGGTATGAATCGCATCAATAATTCTCGTTGATACGTACAAAGTGACTAAAGTATATAATGCCTTTTCCCATCCATATACGTAGCCAGCAGCGATAATGATAAGTGCATTAAAGAAGAAAAAATACGTACCGACAGGCTTATCTTTTATTTTAGATAAAATCATGGCGATAATATCTAAACCACCTGTAGAAGCACCCCACTTTAAAGCAATCCCTACCCCAATCGCTGAAATAATACCACCAAAAATCGCATTCAATATGATATCGTTCGAAACCGCTCTAACTGGGATAATTTCCAAAAACAAAGTCATAAATACAACGCAAAGAAAACTAAAAAATGTAAAAGCCTTCCCAACCTTTTTCCACGCTAAAATAACGACAGGAATATTAAATAAACTAAACAATACACCCGTAGATATGTGAATAGATAAAAAGTCACCTAATATTTGTGATAATAATTGAGATAATCCAGCAAAGCCACTCGCATATACTTTCGCTGGCGTTAAAAATAAATTCATCCCAATCGCATTTAATAAACCTGCAATAATCACAACGACTAACTTCTTAATAAGTTCCGTATAATTCAGCTTCAAATCCATTTCTAATCCACCTTTAGTATTCATGAATGCACCACTATACATAGTCTTTACGAAAAAGGAAATGATAAACATACAACGTTTAGAAATGGAGTTGATACATATGCCACATACGAGCGATAACGACAAAAAAGCACGCGATAATAATGCAAAGCGCACTCAAAAAAATGAACAAGAGCAAAAAAATATTCAGCAAGGAAAACGTGCATATTCTAAGAAAACCGATCACCTTTGATTACATCGTACATCAACATTAATGTTGATGTACTTTTTTTACATTTTACAGAAAAAAAACATTAAAAATTCACTTCATGTTCACTTCTATATTCTACAATAGCGATAACATATTCGGATGAGGTGTTAGCATGAAAGGAAAAAGTATATTCATTATCACTGCACTAATAAGTATAATAATGCTATCTGCTTGCGGACAAAAAAATGACTCGGCCACAATCGCCACAACAACCAACTCAACCATTACGAAGAGCGATTTCGAAAAGCAATTAAAAGATCGCTATGGAAAAGACATGCTATATGAAATGGTAGCACAAGATGTTATCACTAAAAAATATAAAGTATCTGATGATGCAGTAGATAAAGAAGTAGAAAAAGCAAAAAATCAATATGGAGACCAATTCAAAGCAGCACTAGAAAATAATCGTTTAAAAGATGAAGAAGATTTCAAAGATCAAATTAGATTCAAACTCGCATTGAATGAAGCGATTAAACAAAGCGTTACAGAAAAAGATGTAAAAGACCACTATAAACCAGAAATTAAAGCTAGTCACATTTTAGTAAGTGACGAAAATGAAGCAAAAGAAATAAAGAAAAAATTGGATACCGGCGCTTCATTTGAAGAGTTAGCAAAACAAGAATCTCAAGATGTACTATCAAAAGATAATGGCGGAGACCTCGGGTACTTCAAGGCAGGAAAAATGACACCTGAATTCGAAAAAGCTGCCTATAAATTAAAGGTTGGGCAAATTAGCAATCCCGTTAAATCAGCAAACGGCTATCACATTATTAAACTAACTGATAAAAAAGATTTAGAACCTTACGATAAAGTGAAAGACTCTATACGTAAAGACTTAGAAGAAGAACGTATTGCCGATCCTTCCTTCGGTCAACAATTATTACAAGATGAATTAAAAAAGGCAGATATTAAAATAAATGATAGTGATTTGAAAGATACATTTTCTCATCTTTTCGGGAAAGAGAACTAAAATAAAGCACGATCTTATTTGTTCAAATAAGGTCGTGCTTTTTAATCTTTCATCAATATTTTCGACTTTTACCGAACGCAAAAAGAACTACCTCCTCCCTAATAAACTTAGAGAAAAGATAGCTCTTTTTCATTCACTTTATTTCTTAAAGTAAGTCCAACCTTCTTCTTGGTAAATCTTCTCTTCTTTCATCAACTTACCAAGTGCACGCTTAAATGCAGCCTTACTCATATTGAAACGTTCTTTAATGTCTTCTGGGTGACTCTTATCCCAAAACGGCATTGCTCCGCCTCGTTCTTCCATATATGCATAAACTACTGCAGCATCATCTTCCATTCCTTCTTCTTTACGAGGAAGAAGTGAAATGTTGATTGTACCGTCATCTTTCACGTCAATAATACGGCCTGTTACGCGCTCACCGATGCGGACTTGCTCTTTTCTTTCTGTATGGTGTAAGAAAGCACGAAAATGCTCGTCAGTTAGTATGAATGAACCAACTTGAAGTGAGCGATACACACGTCCATTTACATTTTTATTACGCATAGATGGCGTTGCATCTACGATAATTTCTTGCATATCACTATCTCTTGCCGGAAGAGCAATTAAACGATCACGATTCGTTAATTTTAACGTACAATATAATTCGTCACCTTCTTGAGGCCATACTGGCATATAAATCGGGAACTCATCAAGTGGAATTAGTATATCTTTTGATACACCAATATCAACAAACACACCTAAACTAGGAATAACTTCTACAACCTTTACCCAATTCCAATCATGTGTTGTAATAATTGGTTCCTTCATTGTTGCTGAAATACGATTTTGGTGATCAAGGTATAAGAATACATCAATCGTATCGCCTTCTGCAATTTCTCCAGCTAATTCGTTTTTATGTAGGAAGATTTCTTCCTCTTCGTTTCCAACCATATATCCGATTTCCGTTTCGCGTAAAACAGTTACCTGTTCAATCGATCCTAATTGCAAATACATATTTTTTAATTCCCTTCTATATATATAAAGTTATCTTTTTTATCATTCCAAACAAAAGTTAATTATAACACGATTTTTCCTTTATTTGTCCAACTGCCCAAAATTCACTATAATTAAATAAAGACTGTATCTATAGGACTATATTACCCTATGGGCGATTAGTCAAAACACTTAAGTTGCAACACTCTATCTAATCGATGTATTTTCCGCTATACTTTAATATGTATATTACATAGCCTATTTAGGTGCATGAAAAGATAGAAATTTATTTGGAGGTGCTAACTATGGCAAAAGAGAGTTCTTTTGACATCGTTTCGAAAGTAGAATTACCTGAAGTAACAAACGCAATTAACATCGCATTAAAGGAAATCCAAAACCGATATGACTTTAAAGGAAGTAAAAGTGATATTAAATTAGAAAAAGAAGTACTTGTTTTAACTTCTGATGACGAGTTCAAATTAGACCAAGTAAAAGACGTTCTAATTTCTAAACTTGTAAAACGTAACGTTCCAATTAAAAACTTGGACTATGGAAAAGTTGAAGCTGCATCTGGTAACACTGTTCGCCAACGTGCAACTCTGCAACAAGGTATCGATAAAGATAACGCGAAAAAAATTAACAACATCATTAAAGAAATGAAATTAAAAGTAAAAACACAAGTACAAGATGACCAAGTACGCGTAACAGCGAAAAGCCGTGATGACTTACAAGCAGTAATCGCAGCCGTTCGCAGCGTTGACTTACCAATCGACGTACAGTTCATTAACTATCGCTAAAAAGAAAAACTCCTCTCATTAGAGGAGTTTTTCTTTTCTATCTAAATTATGACCTTATCTACGCTTCTTTTTAACCGCAATTAAAAAAGTAATAAACAATACGTTCACACCAACTATTAAGGAGATAAATAACCAATTCACACCTGTTTCTTCACTAACTTTATACACATTCGATTCCTCACGCTTTAAAACGAGATAAAAATTTCCGTTTTCTTCTCTTATAATTTCGTCTTCTAACAATCCTCTTAGCTCTTGTTTTTCACCAATTGCACTTACAGGTAAGGAAACTTTTTGTGTTTCTTTCGTATTATTAATCGCTACTAATGTTACTTCATCTTTATACTTTCTTTTTAATACACTCATTCCATCTTTATCATATAGAAGTTCAAACGTACCGCGTCGTAAAGATGGTCTCGTTTGTCTAAGTTCACCTAGCTTCGTTATGTGTTGCATAAACTTTTCATCCGATTTAAAATCCATTAATCGTCTATTATCTGGAGCATCCCCTCCATCTAATGCGATTTCAGTTCCGTAATAAAAATTCGGTATCCCCGGGGATGTATATAAGTAAGTGATAGCTAGTTTTAAACGAGACGGCGGGTAATACATATTTTCTTTTGCAATACGCGCAAATCGCTTTGTTTCTTGATTATCTAAAAACGTAGCGAATTCCTCTTCTTTTCCACTCACATCATATAAAGGTTTCACAGACATATCTGCTTTTGAAAATGACTCTACTATTTTTTTATAGTACTCATTATCTTCCTTTGTCATAATGCGAAAATCTTTCTTTACCTTCTGCAAATCCTTTTGCACTTCATCCCAAAAAGCACGCGGCTTTTTTTCACTATGTATCACATAACTTCCGTCTAAATCAACTTCTTTTATCCACCATTTCATCGATTCTATTAATTGTTGTTCATTTTCTTCATACGGAAATTGAAAGACAACTTTCATTCCTTTTTTGTGAGCCTCATTTACAAGTTCTTTCACATCATTTTCTGTTCCGAAATGTTCATTTACTTTTTGAAAGTTTCGAACGCCTAATCCATCATACTTTTCACTTTCAAAAAGCGGCGAAAGCATAATAGTAGTAAAACCCATTTCTTTTATGTAATCCAATCTTTTTATAATCCCTCGTATATCTCCGCCCTGATACCCCTCTAAATTTCCAACGTCTAACTGTTTGTCATTTTTCGGTTCTCCATTATTGAAGCGATCAATCATAATGGAATATATGACTTCATCTCGCCACTCTCTTTTTTCGTCTGCAAAAGTATGTATTGGTACAAACAAAACGACAGCTAAACAAAAACAAATGAATAGTTCCTTAGTCCATATTTTTTTCACACGCATCCCCCAAACTTCTAATTGTAAGAATATTATACCAATTATTAGAACAAATCGCATACGCTGATTTTATCCCTCTAAAATAATTCATGTTAGATTTTCTAACATCATTCAAAAAGTTTTCTGAATTTTTAGTTGATTTTTATTTCTTTTTCGAATATGATATGAAACATAACAAAACGATGTTATTTTTTCTAACATAATAGGAGGAGAGAGAATGAATACGGGAGATACAGTTTTTATGTTTGTAACGACAGTAATGGTCATGTTGATGACACCAGGATTGGCACTTTTTTATGGGGGCATGGTTCGCAGTAAAAACGTACTCAGCACGACAATGCATAGTTATAGCGCAATGGCTATCGTTTCGATTCAATGGATTGTTATCGGTTATTCTTTATCATTCGGACCAGATTTGCACGGGCTTATCGGCAATCTCGATTGGTTCGGTCTAAACGGAGTTACCTACGCACCAAACCCAGACTACTCATCTACTATTCCTCACAATTTATTTATGATGTTCCAACTTATGTTCGCTATTTTAACTCCCGCTTTAATTTCAGGTGCATTCGCCGAAAGAATGCGATTTTCCGCCTTTCTTATTTTTATCCTTCTTTGGACAACAATCGTTTACAATCCTGTCGCTCATTGGGTGTGGGGCGTTGGCGGGTGGCTAAGAGAACTTGGTGCGTTAGACTTCGCTGGTGGTAATGTCGTTCATATCACATCTGGTGTTGCCGGTCTTGTATTAGCTATTTTCCTAGGAAAACGAAAAAACATAAGCGGTACCTCTCCTCATCATTTACCATTTACAATGCTAGGCGCAGGCTTACTCTGGTTCGGCTGGTTCGGTTTTAACGTCGGTAGTGCATTATCTTTAAATGACGTAGCTTTAACTGCATTTATTAATACAAATATAGCCGCTGCCGCTTCAGCTCTAACTTGGATGCTTTCTGAATGGTTCTTCCAATCAAAACCGACTGCGATGGGAGCTGCTTGCGGGGTTGTTTCTGGTTTAGTCGCAATTACGCCAGCTTGCGGATTTGTTACACCTTTCTCCGCTCTTCTTATCGGAGCAATTGGCGGCATATTATGCTTCAGCGCCGTTTTCTTCTTAAAAACGAAATTCGGATACGACGATACACTCGATGCATTTGGATGCCACGGCATCGGAGGAACTTGGGGCGGTATTGCAACTGGACTTTTCGCAACAACTTCTATAAATAGCGATGGTGCTAACGGATTATTTTATGGAAACGCAGTTCTCCTTTTCAAACAACTTGTAGCAATCGGAGCAACATATGCATTCACGATCATTATGACGTATGCCATTATTAAAGCGATTAACTTCTTCCTCCCCGTTCGCGTCGATGAGCACGAAGAACAAATGGGGCTTGATATTTCGATGCATGGGGAGAAGGCTTATGAGTATACAGAAAGATCCGTGAACTAAAACTTACAAACATACGAAAAAGGTGTACTCCGTTCTAACACGGGGTACACCTTTTTCGTATATTCATAACAACACAAACATTCCGAACTATCGGTATATAAATATCTTTATCTATCTATTCATATAAACATCTTACCTTTTTAATAGCGAATTTAAAACAAGTTGCACAGCAACAGCGTCATCTAAATAACCAATAGGAAAAATGTAATCCGGAATCACATCAACTGATAGAATAAAATAGATAAGAGCACTTCCCATTAAAGCTAGTTCTACAGGTGTCCCCTTCTTTTTCGTAAATCTCTCATACAATTCTTTCAAATCATTAATAAATGGCCCAATACTACTTACCTTCTGAATCTTCTCAGTAAATCCCTTTTCAATCGTTTCTTTTCCTTCTTCTGTTTGCGAATATTGTTCGTAATTAGCCAATTGTTGCTCTACATTCGCGATACTAAACTTTTGATCATATAACTGTGAAGATTCAAGTAAATGTTCAATGTTATTAATGGATACTTGAATATCGGATTGTTCTTCCTGCTTTGTTTCAATAGAATAACCTGCCGCCACAAATAAATCTGCAATCGGAATACCAAGGCAATCTGCAAACTTTTGCAAATGCTTCGGATTTGCTTTTCGCTTCCCATTTATAATCATTGAAATAGTAGCAGTATCAATTCCAGTAAGCGCACTCAGTTTTCGCATTGACAAAGACTTTTCCTTCAGTAATTCTTTTAATAACAACCCAAGTTTACTTCTTTCAGTTCCTTCAGACATATTCCATTCCCCTCTATTCATGAGAATAATCATAGTTGACACATGCAAGATAACTACAACTTCTATACAATCATATTAACAAATTTTTTTGTCGAGTTACAAGGTATGAGTTCGTAATATATGTTTACATTTTGCAAACATATATTACAAACTCATAAAATAAAGCCATCTCAAAAAATCGAAATTTTTCAAGACAGCTTCTTCTGCAAATTTTAATAGCACAACTTATTGCAACAATTTTCTCAATAAAAAAAATATGCAACTACAAACAATATAAGAACTAATAAAAATGAAAAACGCAACTAGAAATGAATGGTGCAAGGAAAAAGTTAGTACTGTTAATAACGAAGACAAAAAGAATATATCTAATAAAATAAAATATCCTGAACTTAAAACACTTTCTACTAATTGTAATTCAGCCTCAAGCTCAGAGTACTTCAATCTTTTATAAAGCAATCTCACTTTCTCTCACCTTCTATTCATCTGATATTAAAACTATCATCCCTTTCTCTTTCTATAAAGTGAAACTTTAATCAGTGGGGGGTTTGTTCATCCCCCACTAATTATTAGTTGAACCAATCGAACTTTTACGAGCAGCCCGACTCCCACCTAACTTCTTTGCTTTACAGCTGAATTTTGAGGCGAGAGTCTTACTGCCCGCAATTAGCGGGATAAATCAATCAAAAAACGCAGCAAATGCAATAATTAATAGTAACGTTCCGCTGATCAATGTTCCAAATTGTCCTAAAGTAAATTTCCCAATACGAACGTGAGCTATCTTTCTCCCTAATGCAACTCCGCCCCAAACTGTTATGAAACTACCAATTGCCGCAGCCACACATATTGCTATCGGATTCAAACCGAATAAACCAGCACCTAATCCGTTCGTTAATGCATTAGCAGACAGACCAACGCCAAGAAAGATAGATTCTACAAATCCGATTCCTCCAGATTCACCTATATTTTTCGTTAAACCATTTATTTCCGTAGATGCTACTTCACCTTCCGCACCTTCTACCACCTTACGAGGAATTGCTAATAATACAATTCGAAGACCAATGACAACTAATAAGAAAGAACCAATGACTACTGGCATAATCCCAGGCAAAATTTTCGAAAGCCATAACCCAAAATAAATCCCGGCCACACTAAACAAAAAGCAAATAACCGAAATGATAAGATTGGAAAAATGACTAATTCGTATGTTGCGAATACCGTAAGAAATTCCCACCCCTAAGTTATCAATGCTTGATGAAAATGTTAGTGCTAATACCATCATCCATGCTGTCATTTAATTCATTCACTCCTCCGCACGAAATATAACTCTGAATATTAAGACAATTTACGTGACATACATAGTATGGAATATGAATAAGGGAGATACAAACTCCCTATATTCCTTCCACTTAATCCCCTTCCTCCCTTAAAAGCGAGGAAGAGTGAACCATTTCATTATATTCATACGATTTACTTTTCCTTTTTCACGAACAGAGTGAAAGATTTCACCAGTGAAAGATCCCATTTTCGTAGCAACCTCTTTTTGCATCGCTTTATTTTCTGATGCCGCTTTTACACTTAAATCTAATGCCTGCTCAAAATGCTCTAACGCTTTTTCCAAATGATAATCTACATCTTTTTCTACAGCTTTATGCATCATGCTTAATCTCCTCCTCTTCATCTTGCGCTTGTTCAGCTGCCGCTTCTATAATTTCTTGTTCATCAGTAGTGTCATCTTCCACATAAGAAAGTTCTTTTTCAAATTGCTTTTGCATCCTATCCATTTTCGCTTCCACAATAATATCTTCTACTTCTTCTTTAATTGTTTCAAAAGTAGACTTCACACCTCTTGCTCCTGATTCAACAAGCGGACGAAGTGTATTTCTTACGACAGGTAATAAAGCCGCACTTGCTAACGCTAAAGTAGAACCAATAACAACTTTTCGTATCATTTTCATTGCTCCTTTACACTGTTTTTAATAATGCAGATTCAGAAACTACCGGTTTTACTAAATCAGTATTCTTATATGAAACTAAATTAATAATAGGTTTCGAGATTTGAGACACTGTGCCCGCCACAAGAAGAACAGGTATCCATTGCGTGAATGTTAACGGAACGGTATGGAATATACGAGCTAACGGCGGTACATATATAGCTGATAGTAATACGAGCCAAGACGTTCCTAACGCTGTAATAAAGAAACGATCTTTTGACCAATCACGCATTGTTTCTTCTGATCCCTCTTGTCTCCAAGAGAAAGTTTGAATGAGCTGTCCGGCAACTAAAGCCGCAAATGCTGATGTTTGCGCTACTGGAAGTGGCACTCCAGCCGCTAAACTAATACCAAATACAGCGAGCGAGCCTACCCCAAGCAATACTCCTCTTGTCACAACTTTTTTGTACAAATCTTTATCAACAATATCTTGGCGTTTCGTTTGCTTCGTTTTGTTTCCAGGGTTTACAGCTAAAATCATCGCTGGTAAAGCATCAGTAATAAGATTCATTAATAAAATTTGAATTGGCACTAACGGAATCGGCATTCCTGCAATAACAGCAGCACTAGTCACTAACACTTCCGCTAAATTCCCCGTTAACAAACAACCAACTGCTTTACGAATATTTCCGATGATCGTTCTACCTTCTTTTACCCCTTCAACAATTGACCCGAAGTGATCCTTCTTCAAAATCAAATCAGCAGCTTCTTTCGTAACTTCTGTTCCTGTTTGCCCCATCGCAATACCGATATTCGCCTTTTTTATAGCCGGTGTATCATTTACACCATCTCCAGTCATCGCGACGATTTGACCATCAGCTTGGAAGGCAGTTACAATTCGTAATTTATGAGCCGGAGTCACACGAGCAAAAACAGATGTACTTTTCACAACTTCTTTTAATTCCTCATCTGCCATGTTATCAATTTCTAATCCCGTTAAAACACGATCTTCACGGTTCCAAATTCCAGTTTGTTTCGCAATCGAAATCGCCGTAGTCGGATGATCTCCCGTAATCATTACTGGCTTCACACCTAACTCAATCGCTTCACGAATACTCTCTTCCACTTCAGGTTTTGGCGGATCAATCATACCGACTAATCCAACAAAAGTAAGATCATCACTTTCGCCATTGCTGTATGCGAAACCTAATACTCTTAATGCCTGTTTTGCAAACTCTTCATTTTGTTGTAAAATAACTTCTTTTTGCTTATCACATAACGGATATATTTGACCGTTATCTTGATACCATTTACAACGAGTAAGAATTGCCTCTACAGAACCTTTCGAGAACTTATATAACTCTTCAGCATTACTCTCTTTACAAACAACACTCATAATTTTCGTCTCTGAATCAAAGGGTTCTTCATGATGACGTTCAAATGACGCCATATCTTCATGTAATGCACCCGCTTTAGAAGCCAAACTTAATAAAGCTCCCTCAGTCGGATCACCTTTCACAATCCATAGGTCATCTTCCTGCTCTAATTTACTATTGTTACAAAGGACACCAATTTGAAGAATACGAGATAAATCCGGATTTTCTAGTGGTATACTTTCCGTTTCATAATAAGTAGCCTCTTCTATATCCGTATCTACAGCAGCAGCAACTTTAGATGAAGTTACATCAGCAATCGCCCCTACTGGTTCATACCCATCACCCGTTACACTCCATAAACGATTCGGCGTAGCAATTACTTTAACCGTCATTTCATTTTTCGTAAGAGTTCCCGTTTTATCAGAACAAATTACCGTCGTTCTACCGAGCGTTTCTAAACTCGAAAGCTTTCGAACGAGCGCATTTTGCTTTTGCATACGGAATATACCCGCACTTAAAGCAATCGTAATCATAATTGGCAAGCCTTCTGGAACAGCAGAAGCAGTAAGAGCAACCGATGTTGTGATCATTTGCGTAATTGGCAGTCCCCTTAGTAGCCCCGTCATAAGTACAAGACCACCAGCTACAAATGCTCCTTTAATAAATGTTTTACTAATAGATGTCACCTTTTGCTGCAATGGCGTAGGCTCTGTTTCCTCCCCTTTCATTAAGGAAATCATATAGCCCATCTCTGTACGCATACCTGTTTCTACTACAATTGCTACCGCTTTACCACGTGTTACAGACGTCCCCATAAAGAGCATATTATTTCGTTCTGCTAACGAGCATTCTTCTGGCATAGCGTCCGCTTTCTTTTCAACTGGAAGTGACTCTCCCGTTAACATCGCTTCGTTAATTTCTAAGTTCCAAGAGTTAACAACGCGAAGATCAGCAGGTACGCGGTCTCCCGCTTCCAGGCAGACAATATCTCCAGGAACGAGTTCACTACTTGATATTTCTATTTCTGCTTCTTCTCGTATTACTTTACAAACAGGAGCTCGGAATTGATTTAAAGCCTCAACTACCTTTTCCGCCTTCCGCTCTTGAAGCGTCCCAATTATTGCATTTACAACGAGAATTGTCCCCATCGCTAATCCATCGAACCAACCACCAGATATAACAGATAATCCGGCTGCTCCGAGTAAAATAAGCGATGTAAATTCTTTAAATTGACCCATAAACGATACAATCCAAGGAACTGACGGTTTCGGTTCAATTTGGTTCATTCCGTATTCTTCTTTTCGCATATTCACTTGTGCATCACTTAATCCATATTGCTTCTCAACTTGTAATCTATTCATCACTTTTTCTTGATTAAATGTATACCATGGAATTTGATCTTGTTTAGCAGGAATCACTTTTGGCTGAGAAGAATCCATTTTCGACAATTCTCCATAGGAAAATATCTTCTCACTCATTCTTTTCGCCCTAGATAAGAACGTTAACGATAAAGCATTTGCAAATAAGGCGATTACAGGTGCTGTGAATATAGACCAAACTGCTAACATCTCTCCTACCACATTCCACACTTTCGCTGCGCGGAAATTCTCATTCACCAACATATTGATTCGGTTTGCATACGCTGTAGATTGTGAGATATTTTTTATTTCTTCAAATGATATAGACGGAAAATCTGTATTTTGATCAGTTGCAAATAATACCTCTTCTCCACTTGAGCAAAGCAATTCCACCCGTTTGGCCGCATCCCCCTGCTGCCAGCTATCATCCACACCATAATGAGAAAGAATGTTATGATTTACATGTAAACTATTTTGCAAAACGCCTATATTCCACTTATTTTCACGTAATCCACACACTACTTCTGTGAATTCTGGAATAATAGTAACCTTCGATCCAACTAATAGACCGAGGCATTTTTTATTTTTAGCGACGAACTGCACTTGAAAACCTTCTTTTTCAAGTCTCTTCACTTCCAGCTCATACGCACTTATATCTACACCATTTCGCTCGGCAAAATCTTTACTTCCGAAAAAGGAAGTTACCCCTTGGATTTCACCTTTTATCCCTTCATTCTCTATTTGAACTTCAAACGCTCTCCTTAACGTTCTTCCAGTTTGCGCAGCCCGTTGCATGACTTCTTCTTTCCATACATGCTCACTCTTCTCAATAAGAGAAGCGGCCGTGCACCAAACTTGCCCTTCATTTTCGTCTTGTGAAATACAACTCATCCCCTCTGCTGAGGACTGGAATATACGAGATGTATCATCCAATACTATCGTTTTTGTTCGAGACAACTGTGATAACGACCCACCACTTGGAATGACATATCCTCTTTCTCTTGCAACGAGGTCACCTTGTCGCCACGCATATTCTGCCGATGAGACAGCTGGTTTCGGATTAGCCGCTAATAAAACTGCCATTCCGCGTAAAGGATTTCTAGTGAAAGCCCAAGTTGCTCCACCAAAAATCATTCCCCATTTTGATTGTTTTTCACTATACGCTTTAATCTCTGGAGAAAGGAGATTTTCTTTATACGCTTCATTTTCTTCGTTTATGTTTGCCTGACTACGCTTCCAGTTTAAGTAGTTTAATAGACTAAGACCAGCAAGCACGACAATATTCTCCCGTGCGAGCGCAAGTGCAAGTGTTCCTACACCAAGCACAAGATCAGAATTCACCTTTTTGCTAGCAACCATTTTTTTGAATCCTCGCTTCAGGAACGGATAACCCGTCACAACAGATAAAGCTCCAGATACATAAAAAAGACCAGGACTTCTAGCTAAGGCAGATCTACCCATAAATAATTGTTTTATGCCGAAAGCACCTAACCCAACAACCGAAAGTGCTAACGGTAACGGCACACCTTCATCCTTTTTGCTATGAACAGTGTCATTATTACGAGAAACTACACTAGATGAATAATCTATTAATTCCTTCTTTTCTTCACTGCTATTTGTACTAGTTTTCTTTCGCTTGGTCACTTGTTCTTCTATAAGTTGAATTATTTTGCAAATGTTATGTAGAGAGGTCTTGTTGATATCGTAAGTAATAAGGGCTCTTCCTGTAGAAATTGAGGGACTTACTTGATAAATACCTTCCGCTTGACTAAATCGGTCTAATATCAAGTTCGCCATGTTCTTGTTGTGTTTTAACTTATAAATTTCAATTCGAATTCTTCCAGGTAATGATCGTATAAATCTCGTTTTTAATGATTCACTTTGCATTCCCATCCTCCTTATCGTCTTGAAGGAAGTAAAAAGCTGTATTACTCATGTAGTACTTAAGGACTGACGGGCAAATTTTCATAATCTATATTTTGCTCAGAATGATACGCATTTACACGAGAAACCCATTTTTCCTGGAATTTAGAAATTGTATTTGGAACAGCTTCGACCGCTCCTATAATTGGTGATACTGTTTTCACAGCTACTTTACGTGCCGCTTCTTTCACTTTCGGCAAAGCCTCTTCCATTTCCGAACCCGTACTTTGAATTTGTTCTTTCGCACCAAGAAAGGCTGATACTGTTTTTACTGCAAGCTTTCGCAATCCCTTTCTCGCTTTTGGTGATGCCAATATAACCGCAGCTACCCCAACCGCTATACCGATTGGAGATTTCATAAATCGAAACATATTCATTTCTCCTCACTTAAATTTATTTCGAATCCTTGAATGAAACAACTCATCTACAATTAAGTAACCTTGTAAATCATTTAATCACATCCTTATTTTGTAAAAAGTATATAAAGAGTATATATTTTTGTTTGTATTATTTCAACAATTTATTAGTTTTTTGTAAATTTTATGTTAATTCAGAAAACAGTTTTGTAAATACTCCTATTTCTATGTAGTGGTATAAGTAATATATTCCATATTCTTTTCTTACTCAATTGTTGAGGTTTTGTTGAGAATTCATTTTGTATTTTTACAAATTACAAACTAGGACATGCACTTTTACGAAACAATTTTTATATACTATAAAAAACGCTATAAGGAGTGATTTTCATGAGCTTATCCTACTGGAAATACGCTATACTCAATCACATTACTGCAAATTTCCGTACCTTCTTATTCAATATCACTGTCGCTATTTTAG
The DNA here is from genome assembly GCF_002081505.1 of Bacillus sp. CDB3. Taxonomy (NCBI): domain Bacteria; kingdom Bacillati; phylum Bacillota; class Bacilli; order Caryophanales; family Bacillaceae; genus Bacillus; species Bacillus sp. CDB3. The sequence continues at coordinate 77,298 of NZ_ALBR01000075.1, forward strand.
GTGAAATCGCACTCTTCCTTGTCTTAAGCTTTATTCCGAAACGATTTCATAAATTTTTTGCATAAAAAAGCCTGAGTTCCTATCAATGTAGAACTCAGGCTGCTTAACTCTATTAAATAAAAGGGGTCTTGTTATAATTATCGTTTCTGCTTTATATCGGGATTGATACATATTAATTATTCAAACCCGTGCATACCCCACTTATTATTATCGTGAATATATGAACGTTTCGACACAACATATCGATTTACCAACAAATTCCGATATGACTGAAAAGCACAATACCTTACGAATCACCGTACTTCCTTTTATTTGCGCTTAGTATAATAAGAAACGCAATCGCTATTACAGCTAAAAAGCGAACCGGATTAAACGGCGTTCCAACCGTTTCATTTAATCGGTGATAAATGAAGGGGATCATCTCAAGTACCATTAATCCCATAGCGATTTGAAACGTTTCAGCCATCGCTTTATTTTTTATAAACGCAGCGCGCTCATCACCTTGTTTTCCGATTGCTATAAACATTTTTACAATAGCAAACACTACAAATAAAAAGACACATAAAGCAATAATAAAAATAGCAACATTCATGAAATACACCTCTTATATGTAAAACATATTTTACATAAAAAGACGACCAAGAATTGGCCGTCTTTTCCTATTTATTTCGGAGCATTCCCTACATACTGCGTAATATCAACATTTAACGCCCCAGCTAAACGCATACCGTACTCTTGATCTGCACGGAAGAAGTTACAAACAGCTAGCAATTTCGTGCGCTCATTTACGTCTTTTAAGTCATTTGTTAAGTTTGCAATTAAGTTGTCTTGCTCTTCTTTAGAGAATGAACGGTAACGCTCACCCGCTTGTTTGAAGTCATTTGGTTTCTCGATTTTTTCACGAGATACGTAGCCTTCTACTTTCATAGTTGAATCACGGTAAGTTGGGTCTTCAACTGGATTTTCAGTATGGCGACTCGGTTCGTAGTTTATTGTAGATGGGTTTTGATCGATTTGCATCGCACCATCACGTTGTTGGTTACGAACAGCTGCGTATGGACAGTTCACAGGAATTTGTAAGTAGTTTGCACCAAGACGATAACGCTGTGTATCTGGGTAAGAGAATAAACGACCTTGTAATAATTTATCTTCAGATGGTTCAATGCCATTTACAGTTGCACTTGGAGAGAACGCCACTTGTTCTACTTCTGCAAAGAAGTTTTTCGGGTTTCGATTTAACGTCATTGTCCCCACTTCAATTAATGGGAAGCGATCTTCTGGCCATACTTTCGTTGGATCTAGTGGATCAAAGTCTAAAGAATCCGTTTCATCTAGTTGCATGATTTGTACGTGTAAATCCCATTTCGGGTAGTTCCCTTTTTCAATTGCATCGAATAAGTCACGAGTTGCATGGTTGAAGTCTTTCCCTTGTACCTCTTGCACTTCTTTCGCATTTAAGTTACGTACGTCTTGCTGTGGCTTCCAGTGGTATTTAATGTAAACAATTTTACCTTCTGCATTAATCCATTTAAATGAATGGACGCCGAAACCTTCCATTTCACGATAACTTGCTGGTGTACCATAATCAGAAAATACCCATGTCATCATATGTGTTGATTCTGGAGTTAATGTCATGAAATCCCAGTAACGATCTGGTGTTTGAACATTTGTATCAGGTGCTGGTTTTAAAGAATGCACCATGTCTGGGAATTTAATTGCATCACGAATGAAGAAAACTGGTAAATGGTTACCTACGATATCGTAGTTCCCTTCTTCTGTATAAAATTTAACAGCGAATCCTCGTGGATCACGCGCTGTTTCTGGAGAACCTTGACCATGAATAACCGTTGAGAAACGAACGAATACAGGTGTTTCAGTTCCTTCATTTTGTAAAAACGCTGCTTTCGTATATTGCTTCATGCTGTTTTTCGTTACGAATACACCGTGAGCACCTGCGCCACGTGCATGCACAACGCGCTCTGGAATACGTTCACGATCAAAGTGAGCCAGTTTTTCTACTAAATGATAGTCTTCTAACAATACCGGTCCACGGCGACCAGCTGTACGAGAATTTTGGTTATCTCCAACTGGAGCACCTTGGTTTGTTGTTAAGCGATTATTTGGATTCGTCATGGGGGGGATCCTCCTCTTTCTCTCATAGTAATTATTATTTATTTAAAATTATTATAAACTAATTATTATTCAAAACTAAATCCTTGTCAACTATTTCCTTCATTTTTTCGGAAACAATTTCAGCTAAGCAATCAATAAATACAGATTGTGAATTAGGCATATTTGGTCTAAAATATGCGGCATTTAATTCATCAGTTACAACTTTACATTCATAATCGTTGTCATATAAAACTTCTAAATGCTCTGCCACAAAGCCAACTGGACAATATACGAAAGACTCATAACCATGTTCTTCATATAAATCTCTCGTTAAATCTTGCACATCTGGCCCAATCCATGGATCTGGTGTATTTCCAGCGCTTTGCCAACCCGTTGTATAATGCTTTATACCGGCTTCTACCGCAATTAAATCCGCTGTCTGCTGTAATTGCTCTACGTAAGGATCACCTGCTGCAATAATTTTTTCTGGCAAACTATGCGCCGAAAAAATTACGACTGCTTTCTCTTTATCTGCAATAGTAGTAAGCGTTTCTTTTATTTGATTTGCCCAATACGAAATAAACTCCGGTTCATCGTACCATTGCTCAATCGGTTCAATAACAGGCCCACCTATTTCTTTTGATAGGCGAATTGCACGGTCATTATACGCTTGAATGCTAAATGTAGAATAGTGCGGTGCTAATACGATACTAATCGCCTGCTCAATTCCATCTTTCTTCATCTCTTCTACTGCATCTTCAATAAACGGAGTAATATGTTTTAAACCTAAGTAACAAACAAATTCATACTCTGTATACATTTTATTCAATGAATCTGTTAATTTATGTGCCTGCTCTTTCGTTATTTTTGCAAGTGGTGAAATTCCGCCAATCGCTTTATAGCGCCCTACTAAATCTTGAAGCGCTTCTTCAGACGGCTTACGCCCATGACGGATATGTGTATAATACGCCTCTACATCATCTAATGATTCTGGCGTTCCATACGCCATTACGAGTAAACCTATTTTTTTCTTTTTCATCTATATAACACCTCAACTTCGCAAATGAGAATCTTTTTCAAGAACATTTGTTTCCAATTATAACAAGTAATAATAAGTACGTCAAAATAATTATTCTAAATAAGTATTATTTCTAATATGATTTTGAATTTTATATGACAATTTTTTTAATAAAATAGCGGCTCACATAAATGTAAGCCGCTTTTCTTCTATTCCTTAATATTCACCCCATACTCTTTAAACCAAACGTGAATTTGCGCTAAATGAGCTAAAAGCTGCGGACCAGTCATTAATTGACCGAACCAAGGCGATTGAAATGCACTGCCACCAGATTCAATCAATCCGCTCAACTGCTCTTTATCAAATAACTCATGCAAAATTGAGCCTTTATCCGTTAATAAATCTTGCAACCATACTGTTACTGCTTTCGTATAGTGCGGATTATGTGTTTTCGGATACGGGCTCTTCTTTCTATACAATATATCATTTGGAAGTAATCCTTCTAACGCCTTACGCAATAGACCTTTTTCGCGGTTTTTATACATTTTCATTTCCCAAGGAATATTCCACGCATATTCGACAAGTCGGTGATCTGCAAACGGAACGCGTACTTCTAAGCTCGCCCCCATACTCATACGGTCTTTTCTATCTAATAATGTTGTCATAAACCAAACCATATTTAAATAAAATAACTGTCGTCTCTTTGCTTCTAGCGGGCTTTCTCCCTCTAAAATTGGAACTTCTTGAATGGATTCTTCATAGCGCCTTTGCACATATTGTTGTAAATTTAATTTATTTCTCCATTCTTTCTTTAGAAGTTGTTCGCGCGCCTCTGTAGAGCGCATCCACGGAAATGCACTTGATTGTAAATCATCTTCTCTATAAAACCACGGATAGCCACCAAATATTTCATCTGCACATTCTCCAGATAAACCGACGACAAAATCTTGTTTTATTTCACGGCAAAACCATAATAATGAAGAATCAATATCTGCCATACCTGGCAAATCACGAACGAGCACTGCTTCTGTTAAATACTGTGCTAGTTGTTCATTTGAAATGACACAACGGTGGTGGATTGTTTGAAATGTCTCAGTCATTAAGTTAATAAATGGAGCATCTGAATTGGGCTGAAATGCATTCGCTTTAAAGTATTTTTCATTATCTTCATAGTCAATAGAATACGTGTGTAATTGACCTTTCCCTGATCTTTCATATTCTTTTGCGGCAATTGCTGTTATAGCACTTGAATCTACACCGCCCGATAAAAATGTGCATAACGGTACGTCAGAAACTAATTGTCTCGTAATCGCATCTTGTAATAAAAAACGTGTCTTTTCTACGGTTTCTTCAAATGAATCTTCATGTTTTTTACTTTCCACATTCCAATATCTCCATATGCATAAACCGTCTTTTGAGAAAGTCATCGCATGACCCGGACGCAGTTCTTTAATACCAGCATAAATACCATGACCAGGCGTTCGAGATGGTCCAAGACCGAATATTTCTGATAATCCTTCTAACGTTACTTCCGCCTTCACCTCTGGATGCGCCAGTATCGCTTTTAACTCTGAACCAAATAATAATCGTCCACTATCATATTTATAAAAAAGCGGTTTTACACCTAATCGATCTCTTGCAATAAACACTTGTTCTTTCTGTTCATCCCATACTGCAAACGCATATATACCGTTTAAATGATCGACACATTCTTCTTTCCATTCGATATAAGAAGCTAATAATACTTCCGTATCAGAATGACCCTTGAATGTGTACCCTCTTCTTAACAACTCCTTCCGAATGTCTTCTGTATTATACAGTTCGCCGTTATAGCAAATGGCATAATTCGTTTCATCTTTTAAACAAGTCATCGGCTGTTTACCACCTTCAGGATCTACAACGATTAACCGTTTATGCCCAAATGCGACATTTCCTTTTATCCAAACTTTATTATCATCTGGACCACGTTTTGCTAGCTTTTCCGCCATTTTCGTCACAACGTCCCTTTCCCCTTCTAATGAGCGCTTATAATCCACCCATCCTGTAATCCCGCACATAAGAATCATCCTTCCTAATCTAATATCTGTTTCTGAACGTGCAGTAATCCCCACCCTATGAGTGCGGATACATAAAAACAACAAACTTGACGATAACTAACTATTCATATACGGAATAGCAGTTTCACAGTGTAAAGCGTGTTTTATTGTATGCCCACCTCTCTTTAGGTGTGTCTAGTTATAAAGAACGTACGAACTGTCCATAACAAGAATAACTATTTCTATAAAAGGAGAAATGAACTATGGTACAACGCAAACATATTTTGTATAACCAGCCGCGCGCTCATACAGTCGGTAATGTAGAATATATAAACAATGAGTGGGTATTCTTTGATGATGAAAATGATGAAGCATTTTTATTAGAAGATATTATCCAAGATGGATTTGAACTTTTGTATAACAACAATTGGCTACCAGCCCGTTTCTATGAACAAGATGTATTACAAATCGCCAACGAACAGCATCATTTGCAAAACGGGGAAATGATACGAATTCGAAAAAAATTACTTCTTAGCTATAATGAATGGCTTGAGGAGTTACCTGACTCTGTCTTTACATTATTAACTGAGGCATTACAATCCCTTCATTACTCTTTATATGATTGCATGTATTGTCATAATTATTTATCCTTCTTGCCAAAAGAAGAAGCATGCGAAGGAGTAAATATTCTTTTGTTCGATAACGAAGAGATGATCTGTACACTGCAGCACCATTTCGTTCGTCACTCGTCTTCCAATAAAAATATGTTCCGTTTTACGAAAGTAAACGGAGAAGAGTTGCATATCGATGCGACATAAAGTGAAACTTTAATCAGTAGGGGCATCCCCCACTGATTATCAGCCCGCACCAATCGGGGGTTTACGGGATAAAATAAAAACCACCTTATCTCCCAAATATTCGAGAGATAAGGTGGTTTTATTTGTAATTAAAATACTTTCCAACCAATCGGTAATTTCAGTCCAAGATAAAATACTGCTACTAGCGCAACAATAAATAAGCCCCAAACCGCCCCTGTTGGTTTGTTTTTGCTCATTTTTACAAGAACCATTTCCATGCCGCCGATCACTAAAATACCAGCTAGCATTTTCATGCCGTACCACATGTGCATGCTACCTGTTGCCGTCTTCACAATACTCATGTACAACATGAAACCTGTCACAATAATGATAATGTACATAAGGCGAAGCCCCATATGTACACCTTTACCTTTTCTTCCTGCCGAATAAAGTGAATACGCAACGAAGAATAAAATTAACCCTAACGCCCATGCTGTAATATGCATATGTATCATCGTATTCCTGCCTCCTCTTTTTCACACTTTTTCACTCTATATGATAACATGTTCATTTATTTTCAGGAAATGTTTCGCTTTTTTACATTTAAATGCTATAATATTTAGAGTATTTACAAACTTCTTGTAATAACAAAAGGGGGAACAATCATGATTCAAACTAAGGATATTATCGAACTTACAGACACATACGGAGCAAATAACTACCATCCACTTCCAATCGTTATTTCTAAAGCAGAAGGCGTTTGGGTAGAAGATCCTGAAGGAAACCGCTATATGGACTTATTAAGTGCATATTCTGCAGTAAACCAAGGTCATCGTCACCCAAAAATCATTAACGCTTTAATTGACCAAGCTAATCGAGTTACGTTAACTTCTCGTGCTTTCCATAGCGATCAATTAGGTCCTTGGTACGAAAAAGTTGCGAAACTAACAAATAAAAATATGGTACTTCCTATGAATACAGGTGCAGAAGCTGTTGAAACTGCAATTAAAACAGCTCGTCGCTGGGCTTACGATGTGAAAAAGGTAGAGGCAAACCGTGCAGAAATCATCGTTTGTGAAGATAACTTCCACGGACGTACAATGGGTGCTGTTTCTATGTCATCAAACGAAGAGTACAAGCGTGGCTTCGGTCCGATGCTTCCTGGCATTATTGTAATTCCTTACGGTGATTTAGAAGCGTTAAAAGCTGCGATTACACCACATACAGCTGCATTCATTTTAGAGCCAATCCAAGGTGAAGCAGGAATTAACATTCCACCAGCTGGTTTCTTAAAAGAAGCTTTTGAAGTATGTAAAAAAGAAAACGTTTTATTCGTAGCAGATGAAATCCAAACAGGCTTAGGCCGTACTGGTAAAGTATTTGCTTGCGACTGGGACAATGTAACTCCTGACATGTACATACTTGGTAAAGCACTTGGCGGCGGCGTATTCCCTATCTCTTGTGTTGCAGCAAATAGCGACATTTTAGGCGTATTCGAGCCAGGTTCTCACGGTTCTACATTCGGTGGTAACCCACTTGCATGTGCTGTTTCTATCGCAGCTCTTGAAGTATTAGAAGAAGAAAAATTAACAGAGCGTTCTCTTCAATTGGGAGAAAAATTAGTTGGGCAATTAAAAGAAATTGATAACCCAATGATTACTGATATTCGTGGTAAAGGTTTATTCATCGGTATCGAATTAAACGAGCCAGCTCGTCCTTACTGTGAACAACTAAAAGCAGCTGGTCTATTATGTAAAGAAACACACGAAAACGTAATTCGTATTGCACCACCTCTAGTAATCTCTGAAGAAGATTTAGAGTGGGCATTCCAAAAAATTAAAGCTGTACTATCTTAATCATAGTGGGGTTGTCCTAAAATATAGGACAACCTCTTTCTTTTTTTAGTAATTTACCGTAAAATAAAATTGAATATTCCGTCTTTTCTAGAAAGGGGGGTAACTGTATGCTGTTGAAATACGGTAAACACATTAACTATTTAGCTACAATTTTTATTTCTATGACATTCATCGGCTTCATATTATCTACAACGTTACTCAGTCATTATTCAACTCCTAATACATTCACACTACTTAAAACATCATTTTGGACTGCTGTTTTCCTTACAATTATCGGTTTTGGCCGTGAGAGAAGCGCACTTGCAGCTACGCTAATTGGAATTTGTACTTTAGCATTAATCGTATTGTATATTTTCGCTATTATAGATTACTCTGTTAATCCGCGACCATAGGAAAGAGCTACCTTTTCACAAGATAGCTCTTTTTTCATTTCACAATATTTCTAAGCGTACCAATTCCCTCTACTTTAATAACAACTTCATCACCAGCGTGCAAAAACTTCGGTGGTGTAAAACCTTTACCAACACCAGCTGGTGTCCCTGTTGCAATAATATCTCCTGGTTCTAATGTCATACCTTTACTTATAGTTGAAATAATTTCTTCTACTGAAAAAATCATTTCTCTCGTATTTGAAGTTTGCCTTACTTCTCCATTTACCACCGTTTCAATGTGTAATTCATTCGGCGTTCTAACCATTGATTTATGAATTAAATACGGTCCCATCGGACAAAATGTATCGAAACTTTTCCCTAGGAAAAATTGTTTATGTTTCCTTTGAATATCCCGAGCAGTTACATCGTTTATAACTGTATATCCAAAAACATGATCAAGAGCTTTTTCTATTTTTATTTGTTTCCCTCGCTTACCAATAACGATTGCTAGTTCCCCTTCATAGTCCAGTTCATTCGTTGCATGAGGGTGACCATTAATTTGCTCATCAATTCCGATCACTGTTGTTGGCGCTTTTGTAAAGATCATTATATTTTCAGGGATAGACTCTACTCCGCCCATTTCTACCGCATGCTCACGATAGTTCTTTCCAACACACAGAATATTTTTTCTCGGCCTTGGAATCGGTGCTAATATTTTCACTTCTGCTAACGGATAATACGCCGCTCCCGCATTTTCCTTCGCCCAATTTACAATATCGTACACCTTCTCAAGGCATTCACTTCCTCTTTCAATACACTCTAACATAGTAATCGGGATCGTAACCTTTTCCCCTTTTTGTCTTTGCGCTTCTCTTAAATGTAAGACTCTTTCTTCCTCTTCATCCACAATACCTACAAATACCTTTTCTTCTTTCTTCGCCGTTACAAAACGCAATATTTCCACTCTCCATCCTAAAACTCATACCCTTTAATTGTATTCGCATCCTTAAGAAAAAAACCTTCTTATGCACGCTAATTTTTACAATATTCAACCATCCTTATATTTGTTCCACATCCGTCATTTGACATAAAATGTAGAAATTATACTTTTTTTAGCGAAGGTGTTTCTTTTTTATGTAATTTTTGTATAATATGTACTAAATATATACATAAAATTTATTGAGAGATGGAGCCGATTTCAATGTTTGAGCAAGCTATCGAAAAAAAACGCGAAAAAATGATCTATTTTGCTGAACGCTACGGAATGACTTCTCAAAAAACAGTGGATTGTAGCCAAGAACTGGACAGGCTCTTAAATGTTATTTGGCATATACACACAGATTGCACGCACACTCAAATGTTCGAAACACATACGCAATAGCGTGTGTGTTTCTTTTATTTCAAAAAAGTACACATTTTATTAAAAACGCCCATACAATAGTAGAAAAGAAAATTTTAAAACGAAGGGTGTTTTGTATGCCGGCTATGGTTGGACATATTCGTATCGTTAATATCGGATCAAGTGGTATTTTTCATATTGGAGATGTATTTGCGATTAGGCCTATTAGTTATTCACGCGCTTTTGCTGGGGCCGGTTCCTTTAATGTTGGAGATAATGTTTCTGTCTACAATTATCAAAGTTCAACGACTGTCAACGATTCAGATGTAATCGATCAAGCAATAATTGGTTCAACTTAAAGGAGGCGATTACATTGAATTTTTATGTAAACCAAAGCATCATCATCAACAGTATTAAAATCGATAGCATTACAACCTCTTCTGTATTTCAAATTGGTACTGCCGGAAGTATTAAAGCTCTATCTAAATTCTCAAATAGCGGTGGATTTACAGCACCTCTTCGCCCTTTGAATGCGAAAGGACAAATTATTTCCATAAAGCCTTTCAACTAGTTCTTCTTAGGCCATCCTTATCATAAATATATAGCAGTAATGTACCCTCCCTATTGAAAAGGAGGTTTCACAAAATGAATCAAGATATATATACTTACTTACACCAACTTCAGCAAGCTCTCCAAACACAACAAGCAGCCATCCTTAACCTAGAAAATCAAGTTCGCCTATTACAAGAAGAGCTTACTGAATTAAAAAGTCGCCCCTCCTCTTCTATAGGAAAAGTGGAATATAAATTCGATCAATTAAAAGTAGAAAATTTAAACGGCACTTTAAATATTGGTTTAAATCCATTTGCGACAAAAGGGCAGCAAATTGAAGATTTTCAAGTGGATACAGAAACGTTGAAAGTCAATCCTGAAACAGACACCAATCCAGATTTTTATCAAGGTATCCTTCAAGAAATGCATCGCTATTTAGATGAAGAAGCATATAATCGAATTCTCCATTTTGAACAAGAAGAGAGAACCCCGCTTGATGAGATGTATCGACAAATGATGGTCGATGACATAAAAAAACAGATGGAGCATAGACTTCCGTATTATTTATCACAAGTTCAATCGTATGAGGGCATTTCAACAGATCCCGATTATTTACGAGACGTCATTATTCAAGCGATGAAACAAGATATTGACAAAGCCTTTCTTTCCTTTATCCAACACATACCGGGCAATTTTCGAAAGGAGTAAGTATGTATGAATTTAAATGTTGTAAACCGCGAGTTAAAAGTAGGGCAGATTAAAATGAACGGGGTTTCTTCTTCCGCATTATTTTTAATCGGAGATGCAAACCTTCTCATCCTTACTTCTATTCTTGATACGCCATTCGAATCCGTTACAGAGGGACCATTTGTACCATTAGTAACAGCTGTCCCTACGACTCCAGGTTGAGGAGACTCAAAATTATGTTACATCATGTTTCAGTTGTCCAAAATGTTTCTATTATTTCTTTGGGGATTGCTGCAGTATTTCAAGTTGGTGATGCAAATCAAATGGAATTAAAAAGCAGGGCGCTTTTGGTTCATCGGGAAATTCCTTTTTATTTAAAAGGAGAAGGTCACTTAGATGCTTTTGAAATTTTCACAGATGAACACATTACTATTCCAAAGCGAACAACAGATGTAAAAGTAAATATTATAAATGAGTGTCCTTTTACCGAAGTAAACAATGTTGAATTGCGAACACTTTTAAATTCTGGTTGCTTTCAAATCGGAAATGTTGATTATGCTTTTAATAACTCTCGTATTATGCAAATCAGGCAATACATTACTGATGAACCTTCTTCTAAATAATTCATATAGTAATTAAAAAGCTTAGTGAAGTAGGTGAATGGTATGCCTTCGGTTGTGGGGAATCTCGTCGTTCAAAACAGTAATGGGTCTTTCAATTTAGGAGATTTTTATAACGTGTCTCCGAAAGAAAATACGAAAGCTTATAACGGATCTGGAGCTTCCAATGTTGGATTTGTCGTAAATACGTTTAACGGCGTTAGTGCAACAAATACGTTTGATTCTGATGTAGCAGACCAAGATCAAATTGGAACAGCGTAAAAAAGAAACAGCTTTAGCTCTATTTTGTGTAGAGCTAGGGCTGTTTCTTCTATTAAAGATAATTTTAATTCAAGCTTATATTCTTTTAATATAGCATTCTTCCTTCTTTATATGCATTTTGATATGTCTCATCATTTATCTGTGTAACATCAGTATGGAACAGTTCCTCCCTAACAGCATCGAATAGCTCCTTACATATGTTAGGAAATTCACTTTCCCATCTTTCTCTTTCATCCAACTCCATCAGTGATTCAACAATAACAAGATAAATATTCGGAAATTGCCTCTCAATCTTAGGAGCGTACTTTAGAAACCCCTTTAAATACATATCAAAATGATGACAATCATACTCCTGAGTGCCTGTATAAAATGGAAACCCACTTTCATCTTCCCACTCTAGGAGAATTCCCCAAAATGCTAACAATGAACCTGATCGATATCTCAATTTACTATCATTAAAGTGTTTATAATAAGGGTATAACAATCTATCGCACCAATCTAGATCGATTATACCACCCATATCTTTTATTTCATTACGTAATAAATCTAATTTCTCTTTAATGGGATCCATTCACATTCCCCTTCAATTGTTTATTTCCACACAGATATATATCTTATGATATTTACTCTCTTTATAAAATGAAAATAAATTTATTATATTTTAAAAGCTCAAACAAGCACAACCCCGTTCTAAATTTAGGACGGGGTTAAATTTATAGCAATAAAGTCATTTAAAAATCTAAGTTTTATTCAAAAAATAGCGTCCTTTTCTAGAATAAAGGAATAGATGTATTTATACAAAAGTTAAATATTTTACAGAATTTCAGAATCCTAATTTTTAGCATCTTACATATTTACGTTTGAATCCGAGTCTTCCTCGATCAAGTTCTTTATGAATACTTTCGTAAGCATTTAGAAAACTGCTTTTCTTGTTGTCCCGTTTTAGCTCCACTATGCCTACTTCCTTTGCAGTTTCAACTGCCTTTTCATGTAGCGGCACATATGAAATCCCCACGGTGTTTAGAAAATTATTCATAGCGGATTTCGTACGTTCTGGCGCATCATGAATTGTATTTTTTACAACTTCTAGCATATTGGCAATCTTACTTTCGGAAAATTCATGGTCTTTTCGATTCCCTAAAAGCCAGCAGTAGCAACTCCACCCCGCTGACATTCTTAGTTCGTCACCACTTGCAATCCATTTATCAGCCACGTCTTGTGCAAACTCTGCCTCTGATAAAGTTACTGCCACCACATAATCGGATAACATATAAAAGTACGCCCCATCCATCCAACGATCAAAATCCGATTCGTTCATAGTTTTTGAATCTGCAATAATGCCTGCAAAGTACATCGCATCATAGTTACCTGTAGCATAAAGCTCTTCAGCTAAACTTTGATTAATTTTTATTTTCTTCGCGATTGGTTTCATAACACCTGTAGCTACGCCAAAAAGTGGCTCCTTTGCACCATTGGATATGTATATTTTTTTAGTCCGTTCCTTGCCGAGAGTTTCAAGCTCTTGCATTACTGTTTCGAAATCCATAGTATTGCACTTCCTTTCTTAATATTATAATCAATTCACTTATATTCTTTATCAAGTTATCTACACTTCATAAATTCATCTGTTAAAGCGTTTTGTCCATCGATTTAAGATTTTCAAAATGAGATTTCGTTATACGCGTTTATCCAGCTAATTAATACCGATTATATAAACTAATCATTAATTAAGATGCTACTCCTCACTAATGATTAGTTTTTCTTTATTTAAATGATAATCCCTTATCTTCTAAAGCCGCTCTCAATTTAGGTAAAGATGCCAGTCCTATACCGTGCAGTTTCAAAATTTCTTTTTCACTGTACTTTGAAAGTTCTTCTTCAGTGTGAACTCCATAGTGTTCTAACGCTCGCCTTGCTGGTGCTGAAAGAAAAGAAAGAAAGCCTTCTTTTGGCTTTCTCTCTTTCTCACAGGTTGGGCAAGTTGGACAATCGCTACTTTTATAATACTCGTGTCCTTGATCACAAGTTCTTAACGTCGCCATACTCCATAACCTCTTTCTAATCTCTATTCCTCAACCTTTACAACATGATTCCCATCAAAGAAGTATAAACACTTCTCTTTCACAGGATGTTTTAAGCTTTTCTCGAGTGCTTTTGCATATAGTGAAAGCTGTACTTTGTATCGGTCTTCTAAAATTGGTTTCGCTTGATCAAATCCGCCTGGAAACTTTCCTTCAATCGTATCTGTTTTAAAGTCGATTAATGTAATTCCGTCTTCCTCTTCGATCATACAGTCGATAACCCCTTGGACAAGTATTGATTCGCCTTTCTTCCCTTGCCAATCTTGATACGCTTCTTCTGCTGAAAGCATCATCGTAAATGGTACTTCACGCTCAACACTTTTTGCTGCTACTACCCTTTTACCTAAGTCACTATCAAAGAATGAAATGACTTTTTCAATCGCTATTTCTTCAGCTTGTTCAAATGTTAATAGTTCTTTATTTACCATTCTTGCAATTTGTTCTTGAAGAACTTCAATCGTAATTGGTTTCTTCAAATCTACATGCTGCATAACGGCATGGACTGCTGTCCCTCGCTCTGCGTACGTTAGTCCTTTTTTCTCCATAAAGCGCGGACGTGTTTTAATTGGTGCACGAAGTTTTTTAATAAAGGCATTATCGCTACCTTCTTCAGATTGATAATTTCTCTTTATTTCTGTAACAGATTGTTTCGCACGGTGCGATGTCGCGTCCTCATACCCGTATTCCCACATTAATCTATCGTACACTTCTTCTTTCCGTTCACTTTCTAGCGGAACAGCCTTTTTCTCACGAAGCGCTTCTAACAATTCTTGTTTCTCTTCTTGAACTGGTTCTGGTGCAAGTAAATCTTTTCCGTCAACAACTTCTACTTTCCAGCTAGTGTCATACTCATAAATGTCGCCTGGAATATTTCCTTGTCCTAATTCAAGAAGCATTTCACTATCACGATGTCTATATAATGAAGGTGCAATCCAGTCTAAATAGCAAGACGCTCCGGCACGTATATGGTCTGGTAATAACCATTCACTGTGCTCCCGCGCATCGAGCCATTTTTCCATTTCCTTATTGGCATCCTTAACTGTTCCGATTAAAATTAGCTTCTCTTTTGCACGCGTTAACGCTACGTATAATACGCGCATTTCTTCCGCAATTAATTCCATTTTCATTTTACGCTTAATCGCTAGTTGTGATAATGTCGTATATTTAATTCGTTTACGAGGATCGATAAATTGTGAACCGAAACCGAAATCTTTATGAAGTAAGAAGCGTTTCATTAAATCTTGTGTATTAAAACGGCGACCAAGTCCAGCTACAAATACGACTGGGAACTCTAGCCCTTTACTTTTATGAATCGTCATAATGCGAACAACGTCTTCTTGTTCTCCAAGAGCTCTCGCCGTTCCCATATCATCTCCGCGTTCTAAAATACGCTCAATAAAACGTAAGAAGCGGAATAATCCTCTAAACGATGTTGCTTCATATTGTCTCGCGCGGTCATATAGTACGCGTAAGTTTGCCTGTCTTTGCTTTCCGGCTGGTAAACCGCCGACAAAGTCGTAATAGCCTGTCTCACCGTACACTTTCCAAATTAAATCGGAAAGGGATTGTTGACGCGCAAATTCACGCCACCCTTGCAGTAAGTTATAAAACCACTCTAATTTATCATGCAATTCTTGTTCTTCTTCAAGCGGTGCTCCTTTTAAGAATGAACTCATCACTTCATAAAATGAACCTTTCTTTCCATGAGCACGAAGCGTTGCAAGTTCTTCGTCATTTAGTCCAACGATTGGTGAACGAAGTACAGCTGCAAGCGGAATATCTTGCATTGGATTATCGATAACGCGGAATACGTTCATCATAATATTTACTTCTGTCGCTTCAAAGTAACCAGTTGCAAGATCAGCGTATACTGGAATTCCTTGCAGCTTTAACTCTTCCATAATTTGCGGCGCCCATGGCATGGAGCGAAGTAAAATAACGAAATCACGGTATTGTACAGGGCGCATACTATCAGTTTTACGATCATACACTTCATAACCTGAATCGACCATTGCTTTAATACGCTGCGCCATAAGACGAGCTTCAAGCTGGGCTTTTTCTACTTCGGCACCTTCTTCACCGTCTAGCACTTCTTCTTCTGTTTGCTGAATGCATAGTAATTCAGCCGCTACATCTTCACCTTCTGGATAGCCAGCACCTAGCTTTAATTCAGCGTCAGCATCATAGTCGATTTCTCCGACTTCTTCGCCCATAATTTGTTTGAAGATAAAGTTCGTACCTGCTAACACTTCATGACGGCTACGGAAGTTTTTCGCTAAGTCAATCTTCATTCCACCGCCCGATCCTTCTTGTGTGAATCGTTTGTATTTCCCTAAAAACAGTCCTGGTTCTGCTAGTCGGAAACGATAAATTGACTGCTTCACGTCACCTACCATGAACAAGTTTCCTTCACTCTCAGAATCTTTCGTTACGAATTTAATAATTGATTCCTGTACGAAGTTCGTATCTTGATATTCATCAACTAGTACTTCAGCAAATTTATTACGATATTGAAGTGCTACTGCTGACGGCTTCATTTCACCGTCTTCACTTTGCTCGCTTAAAATTTGTAAACAGAAATGCTCTAAATCTGTGAAATCAACCATTCCTTTATCACGCTTCATCGCTTGAAAACGTTCTGTAAATACTTTTACGAGCTGAACAAGTTTTTCTAATACTGGATGCATATCTTGAAAATCTCGTAAGAAACTTTCTGGTCTGCGGCTAAATAACTCTTCTTGTAATTTCTTTACTTCATCTTTCGCTTTATTACGAAGGGAGTCTACTTGTTTTACAATATCTTCATTGTAATCACTTTTCTTAATACGCTTTAACGTTTGCCACGATACGTTTTGCATCGCTTCATACACGCTTGTCCACGACCCACGAGCTGCTGATGATAACGTTCCAAGTAAAGCTAAATCTGCTTGCAGGGTTTCAACGCGAGGCGCCGGACCATCAGGAAGCATTGCGAGTTCAGTCGCTTTACGAATATGCTGTTCCGCCGTTTCAAGCTGGAATTTCACATCTTCTAATAAGTAAGAAGCGTACACTAAATCTTCAATTGTCTTTCCTTCTACGTCGTATGCTTCTACTAATTTATCAAGCCATTTTTCCGGGTTTGGATGTGCTCTTGATTCTGTATGAAGCGCTAAAATCATTCGTTGTAAGTCATCGTCACTACGATCGCTCGTATAACGGTCAACTAATTCAAAGAAAATACTATTATCTTCGATTCCATACTCTTCTTCTAATATGTCATCTAGCACTTCTTCTTTTAACAATTCATTTTCTGTTTGGTTCGCAATACGGAAACGAGGATCGACATCAAGCATGTAATAATATCCTCTAATCACTTGTAAACAAAATGAATGGATTGTTGAAATGGAAGCTTTATTTAATAAGCTAAGCTGCTTTCTTATATGCTGTGAACCTGGCCCATCAATTAATACTTTTTCTAACGCTTCTCCAATTCGATTTTTCATTTCTTGCGCCGCTGCATTCGTAAATGTTACAACGAGCAGGCGGTCGACATCGACTGGATTTTCCTCACTTATAATCTTTTTAATAATACGTTCAACTAATACTGCTGTTTTCCCTGATCCTGCTGCTGCCGCGACTAAAATATCACGTCCGTTCGCTACAACCGCTTTCCACTGGTCATCTGTCCATTGACTACCTTCTGGTTTTTCAGGCCAATTTTCTATCATTCTCCGCCAACCTCCTCTCTAATTTTCTCCATTGCTTCGCTATCTTTCATATCTTTTAACGTACGGAATTGATTATCTTCAAGTGATTCATCAAACTGACAAACAGATTTAAAGTTACAGAACGTACAAGCCGCTTTATTCCCCTTTTTGTAAGGAGCAATATCGATAACACCTTCTGTGATGTCTTTTCCGATATTTTCAAATGAGTGGTGTACATACTTTTGAAGTACGTTAAACTCTTGTTCACTTGCAATGCTAGAACGCGCACTAAAACTACCATCTTTTTTCAGACCAGCAGAAATAATATCAGAGCTTCCTGTTGAAAGTTTATTATCCATTAAACGAACAACGTCAGCATCTCCTAGTACGAGCCCTTTCATTTTAAATTTCTTTAAAATTTCTTTCTCAATTTCTTCTTCAGATGCATCGCCTTTCATCTCAACAATCGGGTTATGAATATGGAAATACAATACACCCGCCGGTGATGCAGTACCGCCCTTTTTCATCCACGTATGTGCATTTGAAGTAACAACATCCAAATACGTTAACATTTGAAGCGCTAGTCCGTAATACACTTCTGTTAAATCTAACGCTTTCGAACTTGATTTATAGTCAATAATACGAAGGAACGTACCACTCTCATCTTCCGCCTTATCAACACGGTCAATACGGCCAACCACTTCCATCTTCACACCATTTGGCAACGCAAATTCCATTGGCGGAAGCGATCCAGTCCCGCCCATACCGAACGGTACCTCTAAATCAACTGGTACAAAACCGCTAGACTTCGCATGTTCACGAAGAATGAGTGATGTACGGAATATGATTTGTTGTAGTTTTTGTTTTAAATAGAAATGACGGTTTGAACTTAATAAAATTTGTCTTTGTAATAATGGTGCGATTTCTTCTATTACTAAAGTAGAAAGATGCTCACACTCTTTTATTGATAAATCCGCCCAAGTACGGTTTTCACGTAATAGCCTGTCTGCAATTCTCTTCAGTGCTGCATGGAATAGTTCACCGATATCTGGTGCATCAAGTTTGAAAATATCACGCTCTCTTAGCGATAAACCGTGCTGTGCGAAATGAGCGTACGCACAACGGTTAAATAATTCCATACGAGAAACGCTTCCCTTAATTGTATCTCCGTACAAATCTCTACTTACAACTGTACTTAGCTTCTGTGCACGATTTCGGTAAAACAGACTTGATAACACGCGACTACTTTTTTGTTTCCATTCATCTGAAGTTACGTAGAAGTTATATACGTCCCACCAAAAATCTAAATTGCCTTCAAATCCGTATCGCTTCCATGTTTGCAGTTGCTGCATGACATAAGACAATGTCACTTCTGGCGTTGCTACGTATGAAATTTGTTCCG
The DNA here is from genome assembly GCF_002081505.1 of Bacillus sp. CDB3. Lineage (NCBI taxonomy): Bacteria > Bacillati > Bacillota > Bacilli > Caryophanales > Bacillaceae > Bacillus > Bacillus sp. CDB3. The sequence continues at coordinate 96,119 of NZ_ALBR01000075.1, forward strand.
AACGTGATAAGTCATTTACGTCATTTGTAATAAATGATTCTTTCACATCAGGGAACATTCTTTTTATTTTCTTAATAAAACTAGAAGCAAGTAACGTCTTCCCTTCTTCATCTGCAAGCGGGCATGAAATGTATAATTTCTCAGATGCTCTCGTTACCATTTGATACATAACGAACTGTTCTTCTAATAAAGTTTGTCTCGTCGTTGGCGCTAATTCAATTCCTGCCGTGCCAAGAACTTCTCTTTCCTCATCAGACAGCATCCCTTCATCCATAGGTGCTGCTGGAATAACGCCTTCATTCACTCCAATAACGAATGTCGATTTAATATTTGATAATCTAGAACGATCAATGTTAGCAATTAACACTTGATCTAGTGACGGCGGAATGTTCGCAAATTGAAGCGCCTCAAGACCTGTCGACATAACGTCCGTGAACATAGATAGTGACATCTTCTCCTCACCAAGCATCTCTACAAACGTATCAAGAAGGCTCATCACTTCTTCCCATACTTGCTCATGGTCTGTCGCAAATAAGAAATCTCCACTTTCTTCTGCACGAACACGTAATTCTTCTAGTTTTTTCGGAACGTCAAGCTCCTCTAAAAATAAATATACCGCTTCGCACATTTGCATAACTGTTCCAGCACGCTTCAGTCTTTTTTGCATACGAATAACTGGCGTTCTTACAACGTCACGAAGTCGATTTATTTTCTCTTCCATTTCACGTTCACTATCTGTTATCATTCCGCTCGCATCATCAAGAGAACGATAGCGGCGATACATCCACGGATCTTCAGAAGTCCATCTCTTCCCTTGTACACCGTACGCTAAACAGTAGTTTTCAAACTCATCCATCTCTTCGCGCATCGCTTCTTTTCTTACATCTAATGGATATAAAAGCTCTGTTTTCACGCAGCGGAATACTGCATCGTAACGCCAATTCCCGCTAATAATCTCTAAAGCAGAACGAATACATTCTACTAGCGGATGATGTGACATTGGGCGTTTTTCATCGATGAAATGCGGGATATTATAATCTGTAAATAACGTTCGCATTACGTCGTAATAACTTTCTCCATTACGAAGAAGGACTGCGATATCTCGGTAACGATAGTCTTCATCCGCCACAAGTCTTCTAATTTCACGAGCAACACCTTCTACTTCAGCTCGTAAATTAGCGGCTGTACTAATCGTTACACTTGCTTCACCCTTAAATTTTTCATTCGGACGCGCTTCATAATGAGCTTCTAAATGAGCTAATGCCGGAGAATGAAAACGCGGCTGTTTCATCAGCGAAATTGTTTTTTCAACTTCTATTTTCTCTTCACGAGCTACTTGCTTTATTCGTTCATACGTTAACGTCGTTTCATAAAATAAATCTAGTTCATTCACTGGCTGCGCTAACGTTTTTTCATCTATTGTCAATGTGATTGTGATTCTAGTTCCTAATCTCATTAGCCCTCTAACAATTTCTAGCTCTTGAGGGGAAAATGAATGGAATCCATCTATATAAATTTCCGCGCCTTTTACATATTCAGATTCTGAAAGCTTCTCAATTAATAATTGTAAGTAATCTTCTGAATCTAAATACTTTCCGATTAAAGCACGTTCAAAATCATCATATAATAACTGTAAATCATACACTTTATTCGCTAGCAGCTTTTGCTCAGCACTGCTACTATGCGCATCTAATTGTTGCCACATTTCATATACGTTAGATGGCGTCACATTGTAACGTTTAAACTCCGCAATCATACTGCCAAGATGTTCAAAGAAACCGTTTTGCTCCGCTGCTTTTTGGAACACCGATAATCCATCTTTACGGGACTCTACAATTTTACGAAGTAACATATGCACGCCCGCTTCATCAATATGAAGACGACTCGCTCCGCCAACTTCTTGCAGCACCTTCCACGCTAATCGCGAAAAACTAAAAACTTGTGCCCGAATAGAACCTCTTACCTCTTCACTCCCAATTAACGCCTGTTGCGTTTGGAATGTCATCTGTTCTGGCACAAGATATAATATTGTTTTCCCTCTTGGGCGCTGCTTTAACTCTTCTTGCACTTCGTGTAAACAAAGTGTACTTTTTCCACTTCCAGCTCTACCAATCACAAATCGAAGTGACATGTAACCCCACCTTTCACTTACATAACGAACGTTAGTTTGCTACCATAATTGTATTATAGGACACGAAAAAAGACAAACTGAGTTGTTTGTCTTTTTCTATACTTCTACTTAATTATATCAACCTTTTGAAAAATTCGTTTGCACCTCTTTAATCGGCCAATATCGTAAATCAACTTTACCGACAACTGTATCAGCTTTTACAAATCCAAAGTGCCTACTATCCCAGCTCCCGAGGCGATTATCACCTACTACAAAAATATATCCAGGTGGCACCGACTTTTCTTTCGTTAACTCTTCTAATTTAAAATCGCCTGTTAGTTGCCTTCCGTTTATCTCTTTCTTATACTTCTCTAAATAAGGCTCATCAATAAATTGACCATTTATATAGAGCTTATCATGCTTATATTCAATATGATCTCCAGGTAAACCGATAATTCGTTTTACATAGTCCTCTTTTTTATTCGCATGAAACACAACAACATCGAACCTATTCAAGTCCCCTACTTGATAACTCACCTTATTTACAACGAGCATATTGCCATCTTGCAATGTCGGCATCATTGACTTCCCCTCTACAACGTACGTTGAAAAGAAAAACGTTCGAAAAAATACAGCTAATAGTACACCAATTAAAATTGTTCTTATCCACTCTAGCCCTTCTTTTTTCAAAGTTTTCTTCATTCGCTTCTCCCCTCGCCCTTTAATAATGAAGCTTATCTTTACAAAGAAGACTTTTCCTACTGTAGTTCTAACTTTACTTCAATTTTCTTACCGACATACCATAAAATAAAAATACCAACGCCAACAATAACCGATTTTACCGGTTTATGAATAAACGACATTAAATCATGACCGATATACGTTAAAATAAAAATCATAACAAGCTTTCCGAATGCTAACGCTAGTCCAAATTGTTTTACGCTAATGCGAGACAAACCAGCTACAACGTTTATAAGCGCAGATGGTGTGAACGGAAAACAGAATATGACAAAGATTGGCGCAAACCCTTTTCTTTCAATCCATCCCATCGCCTTTCGCACTCTCTCATGTTTATTTACAAAAGAAAAGAAACGCGTTCTTCCAAAGCTACGAATGATGAAAAATACAAGCATTGCACCAATTACTGATCCAAGCCACGAATAAAGAAAACCGAACCAAAAACCAAATGCAACAGCATTCGCCAGTACAAACACAATGAGAGGCAATGCTGGAATAAGCGCCTCTATCATCGGTAAACCAATACCAAGAAGCGGCCCGAACGCTTTATAACTTTCAACAATGTGATCCATATTTTCTGGTGAAAAATATTCTTTGATTGTCTGAAAATCCATTCTACACTTTACCCCTTTACTCTAATTACTACCTCTACTGTATCATCGCTTATATGAAAGAGGAAATGGTAGATATGACATATGGAGATGTAATTATTAAGTTTCCATATCTTCCGCTAGAATTCCTTCATTATTATGCTATGATAATCTTTCAATATTCGACAGAACATGAGAATAATTTAGACACCACGCACAGGTTATAACTTAACGGTTACATATTATGAAAAAGAAGGAACTACAGAAGTATCAATCCGTATTTCCATACAGGTAGAAATGAGTAGTGACAAATCATTGTTATACCTTCAAACAATCCTCTTTTTCTAATGACTAGTTCTTACAAGAAACTTTTTTAGTAAGCGTATACTATCAATTACGATAAGTATTAATAAATATAAGAAAGATAGTATTAATACTGTACTCGGAATAGGTAACATTCGAAATTTGTATAAAAACTTATCAATCGTATATATATCTTGCTCATCAGTTATCGTACTAGGAGTGAATATAAGATAATCTTTCCAATTATCTATCCAAGTTAAACTAACTGCGGAAAATTGTATTATCCCTAACCACAAGTAAATAAAAATTGGTATAAGAATCATATATTGCAAACTATGTAATATCTTTCTTTTCTTCTTACATTCAATAATTTGAAAGACAATAAGTGTCAGTACGTACACAATCGATAGCAGAAATACTATGGTGACAACTGGCTGAATTGAAAAAGCAAATAGCAATTTATCAACTTCACTAATTTGACTATATTCTGTTGCATTTTGAGGCGTAAAAATAAAATGTTGTTTATCAGCACCTATCATTAACTGACTACCAACGAAACCAGTAAGCATAAAGGTGAGAAATAATATAGGCAAAACAAGAATATATTGCGCCCAAAATAACATAGTCCTTTTCAACATACCATCTCCTTTTTATATAATAAGATAAGAAATATCCTGTATGCCACAAATGTAAAATGACGTATATTAACATCGTGATAAGTATATGTAGTAAAATTACCCTTATATTGTAATTTTACACTCCCTTAAGCTATTAAAGAACAAAAAACCCGCAAATTTTTCTCGTTTTATTTATGAATCTTACAGCGTAACTGTATATATAATGAAATCAAAAAAGGATGAGTCTCCCCATCCTTTTCCTCTCACACTTCACCTTCCCTTACAAAATACACTTTCTCATAGGCTGGCGTTAATTTAGATTCTTCACTTTTATCAATCTCTTTAAAACAAGGATTTCCTTGTTTTTTCTTACGGTCTTCATACTCTGTCCGTAATTTCGCTGTACGATTTTGCTGATTTTCAAAGCTACTTTTGGATATTTCTAATTTCACAGCGAAACCATTTATAAATCTAATAATAAGATTTCCATCTTTTAATTCTTTATTATTTTCAATATGAAAATGAGACAACCACGCACACTCTTTTCGAGAATAAGAATACGTAGGGAAAAAATAAAGTTGATCTGTCGGGCTAATTGCGATAGGAGCTTTATGTGTAATACTAGCTAACTCCTTCGTTCCTTCTTTTCTTCCAAAAAAACTTGAACCATGTTTCCGGCAACTTCTCTCTATAATATCGAGAGGTTTTTGAAATACGAAAAAAGAATCTTCCATTTCAACAATTCGCGTAACCACTTTCTTTTCTCCTAGAACAACAGGAAGTAAGGCCATCGTATTTTTACTTACAACATAATTTTCGACATAACGTTCTACTTTACTTTCCATATTCTACTATCTCCTTTTTTCTATTTATAGTAGCAGCTGCATGTATAATTTTAGCACCTACGAAAAGGAAATGCTTTACAGATTCCCCTTTTTTACAATACTTTATCATTTATCAAACATTCATCAAACATTTATCAAATTTAAAAATAGCTATATAATAATGAAGTGATTAAAAACCTGTAAAAAAAATATTTATAATCTCTTCCTCTTTTCACATCATTACAATAATTAACTTTGCTATAATTAAAATATAAATCCAATATATGGGGGGTCCATTATGGAAGAAAAAGAGATCCAACCAACAATTCATATAAAAAATAACAACGTTGTGATTGTGAAAAACTCAGCTAGTATTATATTCGCTTTATTTTTCATTCTACTGTTCTTTACAAAACCTTTTCGTAAATCAAAATGCCCAGAATGCAAGAAACGCGAAAAGAAAAAATTGGAAAAGAAGAGTAAAAGGCCTTCCTTTTTTGGAAAGCCTTTTACTCTTCTTCATTACCTCTACGAACATCGAGTATTACTTCATTTATATACTTTTCCATCATATATATTCCCGCCTTCTCCCCCCAATATAATCATTATGTTCGTATATCTCAACAACAAAAAAAGGATGGCATAAGCCATCCTTTTTTCTATAATAAACTATAAAATTATAGTTTGATTACGTTTTTAGCTTGAGGTCCACGGTTGCCTTCTTCGATTTCGAAGCTAACTTTTTGACCTTCTTCTAGAGATTTGAAACCTTCAGTTTCGATTGCAGAGAAATGTACGAATACATCGTTTTCGCCTGGAACTTCGATGAAACCGAAGCCTTTTTCGTTGTTAAACCATTTTACTTGTCCTGTTACTGCCATGATTATTTCCTCCTAAGAAAATACAAATTATTTTAGTCTTCCTGTATAAAAAAAGAATCCACACATTATCAAACACGAAACATAAACTAGTTCTCACATACTTTTTCTCGTTCGTTTTCGGCACTTGATAATATATGGATTGCTTAATTTAACTATTCAACTGACATCATCATAGCACATTAAAATAAAATGTACAATCTTTTTCGAAAATAGAATTTCTAATTTTTAGTATTTCTTATAAAATATAACCACACCTATTCTAATAAAGGAGGATTACCTGGCAGAAATAATCCCCGAAAAAACATTAAAGAGAATTGAAAAAGAGATTGAAAATAACAACCTCGGAAAAGCAAGAGATAGATTACACGGATTAATCGCTACTTATCCGAATGAGTTAGAACTTAGAAAAAAACTCGGTGATATTTACTTTACATTACAATACCCCGAAATGGCTGAACGATATTGGTATCTTGAAAAAGAGAAAACAGATATTATGCACGCAGCATGTCGACAATTTGAAAAATCGATGGGAAACGATCCTTATCATATTGTACGTGCTTTAAAATTCAAAGGAGATCATGACATTATTACAGGACTACACACCGAACATCCTTTACAGCCATTGCAGCAGAAAGTTGTAGAAGAACTCATTGATGATTATGAGGAAACATGGAAAGATAAACTATTTACATGGGGATGTCTAGCATTATTCGCATTCCTTCTTTTCACTGCTATCGTTGGCGTATTCACTATATTAAATTGGATATTTCAAATAAAAATAGGTGCCTATTATAGGCACCTACTTCTATCTCTATTTCGTAAACTGTTCTTCTTCCGTAGATCCTTTTAGAGCAGTCGTTGATGAAGTACCGCCTGTAATAACTTGTGCTACTTCATCAAAGTAACCTGTTCCTACTTCGCGTTGATGACGAGTTGCAGAGTAACCATCTTTTTCTGCTGCGAATTCTGCTTGTTGTAATTCAGAGTACGCTGCCATGCCGCGCTCTTTATAACCACGCGCTAATTCAAACATGCCGTAATTTAATGAATGGAATCCAGCAAGCGTTACGAACTGGAATTTATAACCGTATGATGCAATTTCTTTTTGGAAGCTTGCAATCGTTTTTTCATCTAACTTTTGTTTCCAGTTAAATGAAGGGGAGCAGTTGTAAGCCAGTAGCTTCCCTGGATATTTCTTATGAATTGCGTCCGCAAAGCGTTTTGCATCTTCTAAATTTGGCTCCGACGTTTCACACCAAACGAGATCTGCATACGGCGCATACGCTAAACCACGTGCAATTGCTTGATCAAGACCTGCTTTCGTACGATAAAACCCTTCTGGTGTTCTTTCACCTGTAATAAACTCTTGATCAACTGGATCGATATCGCTCGTAATTAAATCTGCCGCATCTGCATCTGTTCTTGCGACGATAATTGTTGGTACACCCATTACATCCGCAGCAAGACGTGCCGAAATTAAATTACGCACCGCTGTTTGCGTCGGTAATAATACTTTTCCGCCTAAATGCCCGCATTTTTTCTCTGAAGATAATTGGTCTTCAAAGTGCACGCCAGATGCCCCCGCTTCAATCATTCCTTTCATTAGTTCAAATACATTTAATTGTCCACCAAATCCAGCTTCAGCATCCGCCACAATTGGGACGAAATAATCCGTATCACCGCTACCTTCCATATGCTGAATTTGGTCAGCACGTTGAAGTGTTTGGTTAATGCGTTTTACAACAGCCGGTACACTGTTCGCTGGATATAAGCTTTGATCAGGATACATATGTCCAGAAAGATTCGCATCTGCCGCTACTTGCCAACCGCTTAAATAAATAGCTTTTAATCCAGCCTTCACTTGTTGCATCGCTTGGTTTCCTGTTAATGCCCCAAGTGCATTAATATAATCTTCTGTATGAAGTGATTTCCAAAGCTTCTCCGCACCGCAGCGCGCTAACGTATGTTCAATATCAATTGATCCGCGCAGACGAATTACATCTTCAGCTGAATATGGACGTGTGATCCCTTTCCAGCGTGTATCTAACTCCCAGCTTTCTTGCAATGTATCAATTCTTTCGTTTTTCATATGTTCCATCCCCTTTTCTTGTTTCTTATAAAATTTCATAACCCGGTAATGTTAAAAACGGCATGAACTCGTTATTGCGAACAAGGCTTGTAAACAGTTTTGTAGCTTCTTCAAATCTCCCTTTCTTAAACGCTTCCTTACCAATCTCTCTTTCTATTTTTGCTAGTTCTTCTTCTTTCAATTCTTCCATCAATTTAAAAGTGATATCACGGCCATCACTTAGCTTTCCACCCTCATGACGAATCCACTGCCATACTTGTGCTCTTGATATTTCTGCTGTTGCTGCATCTTCCATTAAGTTATAAATTGGAACTGCTCCCCGCCCACTTAACCAAGATGCAATATATTGAATACCGACGTTAATATTCGTGCGAAAACCACTTTCTGTAATCGTTCCCATCGGTACTTCTAATAAATCCTTTTCTGTTACACGTATTTCTTCACGCTTTCTAAAAATTTGATTTGGCGTTTTCATTATGTGATTAAATACTTCCATTGCAACCGGTACAAGTCCCGGGTGGGCAACCCAAGTCCCGTCATGTCCATCTAAAGCTTCGCGCTCCTTATCAGCACGCACTTTCTCAAAAGCCGCCTCATTTGCCTCTGGATCATTCTTAATTGGGATTTGCGCTGCCATCCCTCCGATTGCTGGCGCATTACGGCGATGACACGTTTGAATAACTTTCAAAGAATACGCGCGCATAAACGGCGCTGTCATCGTGACTTGCGCTCTATCTGGAAGTAAAAATTCATTATGATTTCGGAAACTCTTTAAGAAACTAAATATATAATCCCATCGCCCGCAGTTTAAACCAGCAGAATGATCTCTTAGTTCATACAAAATTTCATCCATTTCAAATGAAGCGTGAATCGTTTCTATTAACACAGTCGCTTTAATCGTTCCGTTCGGAATACCGATATATTTTTGAGCGAATATGAAAACGTCATTCCATAATCTTGCCTCTAAGTAACTTTCCATTTTCGGTAAGTAAAAGTATGGGCCACTTCCTTTTGCTAAAAGCGTCTTCGCATTATGGAAAAAGTACAATCCAAAATCCACCAAACTGCCAGACATGTTCTTGCCGTCAACTTGCATATGCTTTTCTTCTAAATGCCACCCTCTCGGACGCACAATTAAGACAGCCGTATTACTATTTAAACGATATTCTTTTCCGTTCTCATTTTTATATGAGATCGTTCCCCTAGTAGCATCTCGTAAGTTAATTTGGCCTTCAACAGCATTTCTCCAAGTTGGTGCATTCGAATCTTCAAAGTCTGCCATAAAAAGATGTGCTCCTGAATTTAAAGCGTTAATGACCATCTTTCTATCTACTGGTCCAGTAATCTCCACACGACGATCCTCTAAATCTTTCGGAAGCTGGGCAATTGTCCAATCACCTTCACGTATATGCTTTGTTTCTTCTAAAAACGTAGGAAACTCCCCTGCATCAATTCTTTTTTGTTTCTCCACACGCTTTTGTAAAAGTTCCGTGCGGCGTTCATTGAAATTTCCATGTAGTTCCTTTAAAAAGCTAAGCGCCTCAGGTGTCAATATTTCGTTGTACGCTGGTAACATTTCTCCGGGCAGTGTAACCCGTGAAGTTTGCGTCGACATATTAGCATCCCCTTCTTAAACTGTTTTATAACAGATTTGATTTTATGTTTTATATTATATAACAAATCTTCAGAAAAGGAAGTTTTTTTCGAAAATTTAACAGATTTTTTCCAAAGATATATTTATTTCAAACAAAAAAAGAGCTGGTGTTGTATAACACCAGCTCTTTTTATAAATTATTGTTGCTCATCATTTAAAATTGCTCTATATAAGAATGTTGCATATTGTTCACGCTTTACACTCATAGACGGACCAAATTTATTTTCGCCTATTCCATTTGTAATATTATTTGTTTGTATTGCGCTAATCGCATTTTTTGCCCATGAATCTGCTGGAACATCATTAAAAGTATGAGGTCCCTTTGCTTCTAATTCAAAAGCATTCGTAAGAACCTGTGCCATTTCCGCACGTGTTAGCGTATCCTTCGGTCTAAAGTTCCCAGTTCCATCACCTTTTAAGATACCTACTTCTGTTAATACTAAAATTTCTTCTATGAACATTGTTGAGTTTTCATTAATATCTTTGTATGGATTCTCAAGTACGTCGCCTTCCTCAAACACTTCGCTAAAATCAATCGTACGATAAATTAAAGCCGCTACTTGCTCACGTGTTACATTATCACCAAAACCAAACTTCCCATCTCCATAACCATTAATGATTCCCCAGCCTGCTAGAGTGTTAATAGCTTCAGAAGACCAATGACCTTTTGGTACATCTTTAAATACAACAGAATTTGCTTGTTGTTGTTGCTTCACAACTACTTCAGCATTTACTTTAGTACCTTCTGCACTTAATACAACTCCACCCATAATTGTTAAAGCCGTTGCTATTTTTAAAAACTTTTTCTTCACCGCATTTTCCCCCTAAAAACATACTTTTTTTCTACTATAAAGAATTAATAAAAAAGTATCAATATACTTGTTTATATAAATTTTGTCTAATTTGTGAACGATTTTTCACATACTTCCCTTTACACTTCGTTGATAATAAAGTTACTAAATAATATCTTTTTCTTATTAATTGTCACTTTAACACCCCTGTTTTTTCATTTTTGGTAAATTCATGTTTTGTATTAAAATGAATAAATATACATGAATTACATAAAAAAAAGCGCAAAATTTTTGCACTTTTTTCAAAATAACATATTACTATAATTAAAATATTTTCACCTTACTATTAAACAACTTTTGAATTTCCGCTTAATACTTCTCATCTTTCAAATGAAAATTAATAATAGCCTTATATAAAAATGCTGCATATTGCTCACGTGTTACAAGTTTATTTGGTTCAAATTTTCCATTCCCTGTTCCTACTATGACATTATTAGATTGCAATGCACTAATTGCATTTTTTGGCCAATAATTATTTGGTACATCTGTAAATGTATGTTTCTTCTTCACTTCAAATGAAAATGCCCGTGTAAGGACTTGTGCTACTTCTGCACGTGTTATCGTTTCCCTCGGTCTGAAATTCCCCTTCTCATCACCTTTAAAAATACCATGTTCTGTTAATGCTAAAATTTCCTTTGGAAACATTGTTGATCTTTCAGAAATATCTTTATACGGATTGTGTAACGGTCCTTCATGTTTTATATTAAGTGCGCGATACAGTACTGCCGCCACTTGTTCTCGCGTTACATTATCGCCAACACCAAATTTCCCATTTCCATAACCTAGCATAACTTTATTATATGCAACGTCTATAATATATTCATATGCCCAATAGTCTACTGGAACATCATCAAATACAATCATTTCTGGATACTCTTCTGCTTTTATATTAGGAACATTTGCATTTAATAATAAACCACCCATAATAGTCGCTACCGTCATTATACGCAACATTCTTTTCTTCATTGCCCTCTCTCCTTCATTTCCATTTCATTAAAATGGAAAATAATAGACTACATTCTTTTTCCATATTACATATGCTGTATTTGCAAATCTCATGTAATACATTCATTTTTAACATCTATTATTTTGAAGATTACTACTAAAGGGAAGCAACTCCGTCCTCATTTCAATTGGTATACCGAATCATAGACAAATTATTATGACGTACACTCTGTAAATCCTTCTTCAGTTTCAAAGGATTTACAATGTTGTACACTAACATATTCTATAAGATTTTCATTAAATCCTTTGCTTATAAAAACTTCATTTTTCAGACAAAAAAAGTGCAAATATTGTCCATTTGCACTAAAAAACATTCCACCTATTAACATTAATGACGTAGCTACTTTTAATCCCGGTAAATATTATGCTTCTGAGTACACTTTCACTCTTTCATCCCTCGGCTTCCAGAAAGTAAATGCCATTCCTACAAATATAAGGATAATCCCCACTACTTGCATACTAGTCGGTCTAAATCCGGTAAAGACTGTATCTAATAGTATTGCAACCGCAGGATCTAAAAACACTAATACCGAAATTAATCTCGTCGATAAATCTCTTAAACTGTCAAAAAATAAGTAATATACAAATCCCGTATGTATAAGTCCTGTCGCTGTGATCATCATCCAGTTCATCTCTGTTAATCCTTGAAACTTCCCGAAGTCTACGAATGGTAGCAATAAAAATATACCTAAAAACGTTTGTAAAAATGTCATCGCATATGCACTCGTATGCTTAATTCCTTTTCCGAGCAACGTTGTAAATGCATAAAATAAAGCTGCAAGAAGCGCCCACACCATTCCAGATGACATTAATTTCTCAAGCGACACATTGCCATCTACTCCAGCTATTAAAACTGTACCGATGAAACATATGACAATGGACAGCACCGCAAATGCTGTTAATCTCTCTTTAAATACAATACTACCAATCATTAATACGATGATCGGTGCAAGATGATACACAGAAATCGCAATTGTAATCGACATGACTTCAAACGCTTTAAATAAAAATACCCAGTTAAAAACGAGAAATACACCACAAGCTAATATTTGTATGGTCTCTTTTTTGTTCCATTTCTCACTTTTGTATTGCCCTGTTACGAACCAACATAATGCTAAAAATAAAGTCGCACAAATACAACGAACAAATACTAATTCAAAAGACGGTAAACCAGTTTGCACAGAAAAGAATCCAATCGATCCAAAAATAGACATCGAAAGAATCATTTTTATAGCTGGCATTGATTTTGAATGAAACAAACTATTAACCTCCTAAACATTTAACTGAATATTCCACATATTATACACTATAATTTCCCAAAATTCGAATACTCCACAATAAAAAGAAGCAGTATCCTACTGCTTCTTCTGTTTTTCATATTGTTCAAACGTATGAATTCTTTCGAAAATTGGTGGATGTGTGTATAAGAAAAATTTCACTAACGCAGGCGGATTTACTTGGCTTAAACTTGTTTTTGATAAGTATTGAAAAGTTCTCACACCTGATTTCCCATCTTTCGTCATATCTAAAGCGTATTGATCTGCCGCTCGTTCTTCTATACGAGAAACGTAGTTTGTTGCTGGTTGTGATGCAAAAGATAATAACGAGGAAATTAAGAAAAACAAAGGTAAAATTGAGAAACATGCCACTTTTGAAATTTGCAGCGTATCTCCCCATTTTCGAATACACATATTTAAAATACGACTAATTAAATACATACCTACAAACGATAACAAGACATAACTAGCAACGCCCCAATATATATGTTTCATAACATAATGTCCCATTTCATGGGCCATTATAAATAAAATCTCTTTATCTTTTAATTGCTTAAGCGTTGTATCCCACATTACAATACGCGAGTTAAGACCAATTCCTGTTACATATGCATTTAACGAATTCGTTTTTTTCGACATATTTACTTCATATACGTGTTTAGCAGGAATGTCAGCTTTGTCGGCCATCGCTAAAATTTTCGTTTCTAACTCTTTATTTTTCAGCGTCGAGAAATCGTTATAAAGTGGATCAATAATAACAGGTTGCACAAACGTTAAAAAAATCGTAAACGGAACAGAGAGTGCCCATCCTGCTAGCCACCATCTCTTCGGGAATTTACGGATGAGCCATAATAAAACCGTAACAATGAGGAACATAGTCGCATAATTCACCCAAAAATCGATGACGTGATCTTTAATCCAGCTTTGTGTACTTTGCGTTGAAATACCGTAATTAACGGATACTTTACGGCCGATCCATTGCATCGGTAATGCTAGTACCGCTGTAAGTAATGATAAATAAAAGAAATAAATCGCAACTTGTAAGACACTTATTTTAGTCGTTTCCTTCGACCATTTCTCAAACTTTTTTGAAATACCGAGTACGAGTACAAATAATAAAATAATCCATTCAAGAGGCGTCGCTAAAAAGTACAGTAAATTTTTCATACGCGAATAATCTTGGCTTAACATAAGCTCTTTCGCATTCATAAAAGTTTCTGGATCTGCACTCGTTCCTTTATACATGTCCGGAATGAGTTCATGATTCCATCCAAATAAATACCAATATATAAATAACGCAAACCCAACGTACAAAAAAAGCGACCACCCAATAACTTTCTTCACGTTATTCCCTCCTCTATGCTGCCTGTCTATTATTATTGTAAGTTCGTACTTTCAAAATTAGAACAAGCTAATCGTGAGAATTGTTCTAGCTCGTTCAATCTACATAAAAAAACTCTTCTATTACAAGAAGAGTTTCACCTATTTTCTTCGGCTCATAATCTAGTATAAGACATGTACTTACAAACAAGCCGCTTTTACAGATTATACTATTCCTTACGGGAGCACATCTATTAACAAACTAAAATCTTGCAAAGAAAAAGAACTATATTTCATAATACCTTGTACAGTTAAAAGTAAAATAAGACCACACACACACATATAATTAATACTTTCTTCATGCTTTTTCTCAGCAACTACTCCGCCCGTTATACATAAAACCCCTAATAAATGGAGCGCTAAATACATAAAGAAGTAAGCTTCCTCCCAGCGAAGAACAACATTTACTGTCGTAATCAATACTATACTCAGTACAATCAAATAAAAAAACTTATTTGACGATATTGTTTCATTCATATAATTTTATAGACTCCTTTCAATTTCGAATTCATGATGACTTAGTTTTCATAAAGTGAAACTTTAATCAGCCCGCAAATAGCGGGATAAAGCGCTTATATTTCTTGCAGAATGAAACCACCTACAAAAGCTTTTTCCACACATATCTCTAATAAAAAGCCAATCTATCATTTCCTTCGATATCTTATTTATCTCCTACTATACTCGAAAAGCTCTTTTCCTTCTCCGCATATATAACAGGCACTTCTTTACTCCAATATTTGCGATTCACAAATAAAAAGATAAGTACTAAGTTTAATCCTGCCATAAAAATAATTAATCCTGGAAAGAATGTCGTATAGTTCGAAAAATCGGCAAAACTCATTATCTTTTCTCTGCTTACCAAAAAAGAAGAACTAAGCACAAACGCATTGTTTAACATATGAATGGCAATTGGCATGAGTAAGCTTTTCGTACGAATATATACAATTGATAGTACGATGCTAAACACAACTGCACCAAGGAAATCAACATGTAAGCACGCAAATAAAAGTGCTACAACGACCACCGCTATACTAGTACCCCATTTCGCTGCAAAACGCTGTAGTAAAAAGCCTCGAAAAACAAACTCTCCGACAATAGGCGCGATAAATACAACCATAATAAATTGATATACATATCCCCCGGTACTATCTATAATCGGTTCATGCAAGGCATTCATAATAAAATCTGGTGTAATCCACGCGAAGCTGTACATGTACAAAATAAGATAGCCGTAACTAAAAATACATAGCATAATTGCGATGTACAAAACTTGCACTAGATTAAATGTTTCGTTTCTATTAATAAATAATGAAAATGAAACACGATGCTTTCTATATCCGTAAAACAGCCATATTATTGGAAGGATATAAAATATAAGAATATTTATTAAAGATGAATTCTGTATATGAAATGTATTTTCTAGCACTTCATTACTACTTCGTGCTACTAAAATTCATAATGCAAATACAATTAAAAAATATCTAGCTCGCATCGTTTGAAACGGATTCACATTCATCTCCTCCCCATGTTACTTTTATCATATCATTTGAATCTTAATTTTTTGTGAAAGAAAACCTTAAAATTTCCTTAAAAATTCCATAAGTTACAAAAAGATGATATGATATTCGAGGAAATTAGGAGGGATTCATATGTATCACGCAAATATTTTACTCGTTGATGATGAAACAGCAATTTTACAATTACTAACTACCATTCTTGAAAAAGAAGGTTTTTCTCATATTACAACTGCAACATCTGCAGAAATAGCCTTATCTCTCACTGAGCAAAACAATTACGATTTAATCATTTTAGATGTGATGCTTCCTGGACAGTCCGGTTTTGATATTTGTCCGATCATTCGTCAAAAGACAGATTGTCCGATCTTCTTCCTAACAGCGAAAACATCTGATTTAGATAAAATTTCCGGATTTTCATACGGTGCCGATGATTATATTACGAAGCCATTTAATCCACTAGAAGTGGTCGCTCGTATGAAAGCTCAACTTCGAAGACATATGAATCAAAGCATACAAGAACAAAAAATATACTCCATTTCATTTGGGAGATTTGAAATTGATCAACATTCTGCGGAACTAACAGTAGATGGAAACGTTGTCGAATGCTCCGCTCAACTCTTTCAACTACTACTCTTCTTTTGTGAGAATCCGAATTACGTATTTTCGAAAGAAGAAATATACGAAAAAGTTTGGGGAGCACCAGCTTATAACGGGGATGACAACACCGTTATGGTCCATATTCGAAAACTACGTGAAAAAATTGAACAAGATCCAAGTAATCCATTGTACATCAAAACGGTTCGTGGACTTGGCTATAAGTTCGTTACAAAGTAGGTTAATGATATGAATTTTAATAAGAGACTTATAATCCAGTTTATTTTACAACACATTTTTGTCTTAGTTACGTTACTTATCGCAGTAGTTGCTTCTTTTTCTTATTTAATTTTTCTTCTTAATAGTACTTTATATGAACCTAATATTTCTGATTATGATACCTTTACAATCTCCGAATATATTTCTTCTGAAGACAATAACATTACTTTAAAATCTGAGGTAAAAGATTTAATAACAGAAAAAAGTGATTGGCTTCAAATTGTAGATGAAGATGGAAAGGTCCTTTACAACTTTAATACGCCTAACGATGTTCCTACCTCTTACACAAAGACATCCTTACTTACGTATTTACAGAATAGCAGCAACAGCATTTATAATTTAAACTATTGGGAAATTAAATTAGAAAAGAAACCAGTGATCGTTATTTACGGTGCCAAACTAAAAAGTAACGCTTTACTAAAAACGATACAACAAGGACATCCTGCCATATCGTTTAATGAATTTGCATTAACTGAACAAGAAAAACAATTAATATCTAAAGAAAAAGCAACACTACAAATATTTAATAACAATGGCGAAGAAGTTTTTTCCTATCCAACTGAGACGAAAAAAACATTCTCGGCTATAAAAACGGCTCTTAATGAAAAAGAACCGTGGAATTATAAAGAAAATACATCTAGTTTTTACGATTCAAATAGCGATCATCTCGTCGTTTTAACCGCACCAAACGCTCATTATTATCCAGATGATGAATTAGATGATATCTTTACAAAGAAACTTCTAATCGGATGCAGCTTAATCCTCCTTATTGTGTTTGTTTATTTAGTCATTCTTTCAATTTGGTATGGAAATAAGTTTGGAAAGCCTTTATTACACACGATGCGTTGGCTTAAAAACATAGCCGGAGGAAAATATGAAGAACCTGTTAGTAAAAAAGGCAAACCTGTTCGGTTCCGGCGCTCCGGTAAAGAAAAATGGTCGTTCCGCATATTTAAAGATGTTACAAACTCACTAGAGCACCTTTCTATTACTTTGAAAAAGAACGATGCAATGAGAAAAGTACTGCAACAAACACGTGAAGAGTGGATTACCGGCCTGACGCATGATCTAAAAACACCGCTTAGCTCTATATACGGCTATGCATTATTACTAGAATCGAAGCAATATAATTGGACTGATCAAGACATTCAACAATTTGGCCATGTAATGAAAGAAAAATCTCAATATATGACTACATTAATTGACGACTTAAGCTTAACATATCAATTAAAAAATAATACTCTTCCTGCGCAACACGTAAATGTTGAAATTAATCAGTTCGTCCAAAAAGTACTATTACAATTTATTAATAACCCGACACTACAAAATCAAAACATTGAATTTGTGCCAAGTTCAAGCAAAATCCAATATTTTATTGAAGAAAAATGGTTCCAGCGTATTATCGAAAACCTACTCGCAAACGCTGTAAAACATAATAATGAAACGACAAACGTAATCGTAAAACTTTCGCAAAATGCTAACTTCTTTACACTATCTATTTCAGATAACGGAAAAGGAATGGATGATAAAACGAAAGAGCTTCTATTCGAAAGATATTACAGAGGAACAAATACAGAAGAAAGCAATATAGGAACTGGACTTGGACTCGCCATTACAAAACAACTCGTTCATGCCCATAATGGGACGATTTCTATTGATAGTGAACTTGGAAAAGGAACGACGATTATAATTGTGTTTCCGTTTAGTTCATAGGAAAGACGCTGTAGGGCGTCTTTTTTTGAGGAATTTTTTCGGTGAATGAAATTATGAAGTGGTTTTCTTAGTATTTCTACGGTACATGAAATTATATCAGCGATTTTTAAGATATATCGATTTACCGACAAAAATCGTCAAATGTAGCAACCTATATGATAAAAAAGCGAACCACTGAGTGGTTCACTTTTCCTCTTATTATTTCTTCTTCACTGGTATCCAAAGCTCAACTTGAGCAAACTCACTTTTATCTGCATGGGAACGCTCATCGTATAGCTCAAATTCTGTAACTCCGCAATGTTCATATCCTGAGTGCGGGAACCATTCTGAGAATACTGCATTCCACGTTTGGTGAATAGACGATACCATTTCTTCATGAGGAACTTTCGGCGTTGTAAATACTGCATATGTTGCTGCTGGGAAAGTACGCTTCGCAACTTCATTTGGTACATTTTCAAAGTCTGTAACTTCCATTCCAATAATATACGTGAAGTCCCCTGTTTCTAAATTAAAATCAGTACATAATCCAAGCTCTACCCATTGACTCGTATCTTTACGATTCGGAATTGTCGTTCCAAGATCTTTTTGTAAATATTCTTGCCAAAATACTGGGATGTCTTGATGGTTTTTCCCTTCTTTACTTGTCGTCTTCAGTTCATAACCTGCCACTAAAAATTCTGGTTTATTTACAATACGATATTCCATTTGTATGCCTCCTAAATACGGATTTAATTTTCTTTGCTTTACATTCACTCTGTAATACATCGGTGTTTCGATTTCTTGTTTTCGATATTCACTTGGTGTCATTTGAAATAATTTTTTAAAGGCTCTCGTGAACGTTTCGTGAGATTGAAAGCCATGCTCAAATGCGATATCAATAACTTTTTCATCCGTATGAGAAAGTTGATAAGCTGCCCGGGCTAACCTCCTCTTTCGAACATACTCCATTACCGTATCACCTACTAACGCCTGGAATACACGATGAAAATGCGACTCAGAAAAACCTGCAATGCGAGCTAAATTACGCAGCGTTTGTTTTTCCATTACATCTTCCTCAATATAATCAATGGACCTTTGAACTTGTGTTTCATAGCTTTCCATCTCTGTTCACCCGCCTTATATGTATTATGATAAAAGAGAATCATATCTGATTCTTGACGTTTTTTACTATAATTCTAAAAACAAATGTAACTTTTTTATATGTATTTCGTTGTTATGTATGAAGGGAGGGAAATTAGTGAAACGCAAACAATCATTAGAAGAGATTTACTCAGAGCATATGCAAGAAACGTTTTACCGAATGCTAGTCCACATTGATTATTATAAAGGAGAAGAAATTAGGCCGTGGTTGTTTACGATTGCCTACAACGCCTTTATCGATTGGTATCGAAAAGAAAAAAAATATAAAACAACGACAGTTGAAGAATTCCATTTACCAAACGTGCCAAGTACAGAACATGCATATTTTGTAAAACATGAGATTGCTAGTTGGTTAGAAAATTTATCTTCTCTTCCGCTCCAAAGACGAAATGTGTTACTACTACGAGATTACTACGGATTCTCTTATAAGGAAATAGCAGAAATGACTGGTCTCTCGTTAGCAAAAGTAAAAATTGAATTACACCGAGGGCGAAACGAAGTAAGGGACATAAAGGAGTGATACAGATGGGTTGTGCAGAGTTTAAAAAACTGTGGACGAAATACGAAAAAGGAACGCTCACACATGACGAACAAGAACAGTTAGAAAGTCATATAGAAACTTGTGCAGAATGTGAAGCTCATTTAGATGAACTGTTAACAAAAACAGAGCCAATTAAGAAAAAGTTACCACCAAAAGATCTTAAAGTTCCTTTTTGGAGAATTAAGTGGAAACATCGGTTACAAACGTTTGGTTTTATATTATCCATTTGCATCGTTATATATATAATCGGCGGGGTATTATCAGCCTTTTATTTTCAAGCTAATAATGATAAAAGGCTAGAAGAAATTAGAGAAGTTCCTTCGCTTGCACTTGAAGCAACGATCCCAAACAGCCGTGTTATGGGAGGCGGAACAAGTGTAGAAGCTTTTTTCCGTACGAACAGCAGCTTTGATTTAGTGAAAACCGTCGGTAAAAAAGAAATGCCACTTGGGACAGTAGAAACAAAAAGCTTCTTATCATCTGTAGATATCACGAAGCAAACTTGGATGAATCCGTTCTATCAACCACAACTCTTCTTTGTTCATCCCAAAACAGAGCAGGGTGATTATTTAAAGGATGCTTCAAAAAAAGTATGGGATACACTTGCAAAAGTACATGATGGCACCGTTGCAGAAGTAGCCATCTCATTTGATAAAGCTTACACTTTAAAAGAATTAGAACCGCTTTTATATAGCATATTTGAAGCACAAGAACTCCCGCCAACTCCTGTATGGTACGCTTTAGATACGGGACAAGAAAGAACAAATGTAGAAGACTATATTCTACATGGCGGGGAAGCTATAGGATTTCCAGAACATGTAAGATTCCTAGATAGTAACGCAGACATGCACAAAACACCAGAAGATCAAGTAATCGAAATGATGCGTATTCTTTCTATCCATAAAGAAACGGTAAGCAAAATAGCAGCGCTTCCTGAGAAAGAACTAAACTTAGATAAACGTTATAAATATGTAAAAGATAACGGCGTAAAAGTATATGGCATTGTCATTACCGGTCCGTCGAAAGAGTTATTAAAATTACAAAACTCCCCGCACGTACGTTATGCGACTCTTGGAGATATTGAGATTTGGAATTGGTTTGATAATTAATAAAAAGAAGTAACGTATTAGAAATGATGCGCTACTTCTTTTTTAATTCGAAATCACTTTCACATACATCCCTCTCACCGCTTTTTCATAAGCCGTATCACTCATCTGTCTTATTCTTTCTGACACAACAGACGATGGAACAACTTCCCCTTCACGAAGTAACGGTGGATCAATAAGGCGCACTTTATTTTTCTGATACAAATCATAATCGTTTCTATTTTCTTTTACTTCTACATTTGGATGAATTTTGCTTAATAAAGCTTCCACTTCTGGATCATTACATTGCTGCAATTTCACAATAAGCTCATCATCTTCAAGAAGAAAATCATCTGCATGAATAACCTCTTTGTGAAGAGCTAACTTTAACGTCTTAGCTAACATATCATTTCCGTAAATATTCATTGGTTGCATAAAGAAATCGATTACTTCTTTATAGTACGTTTCTGTAAAACATTCGGCTATTTCGATATTTTGAAGGACCATTTTTCCGTCTACTTCAATTACGTCCTCTAAAAAACTGTGACCTTCTTCTAAAGAAATATACCCATATGTATACATATCTCGTAACGTATAATCCACTCGATCTGCGCATAATTCGGGTGCTGACCTTTCCAGTAACGTCCACTTCGAATCATCTAATAAAATATCTTCATAGTTATAACCATACTTCGCAAGAATCGCTGGAATTTCTGAGTTTTTCACAACAGAGCTAAATATCTCTTCATGATAACTTTCATCTATATTATCAAAAACGTAATCAATCACATGAGAAAAAGCAGTATGCGATACGTCATGCAGTAAACCTGCAATTTGTTCTTCTACTGAACCACCTAGTTTTTTAATTAACAACATAACACCAACTGAATGATCAAAGCGCGTTACATTCCAGTTCTCGTTCATTAAGTAACTTGCTCCGTTTTGATGAATGCCTTTCAATCTTTGCACTGATTTACTTAAAATCAACTCTTCTAACACTTGATCTACTTCAAATTCTCCGTATAGTACATCTGTTATAACCACTTATAATCCCCCTTTATCTCAGCCGAGTCTTATAATCGTACCTCTTTTATGAAATTAGCACCAATATAAATCATAAATTATAAATATAAATACATCGATATAACACGTTTAGTGTTGTATATCATACATGGCTGTTATTTGTTTTAATTCATTTATTTTTATTGAGTGCTCCCTGTGTGAGCTTTTTTTTATTGAAAAAATATGGGGACTTCCATTTCTATCAAGCTAAGATATTAAAGTATCCCAAAAAGAAAATTTTATCTCTTCATAGTTGTCCATGGGAATTCAGTTCGTTTTTTGTTTTGGGAAACAATGTATTTCTTAACTTGATGGCGATGTGGCGAGTCCCTATTGTAAGTTCACTTTCTTCCTCCGCTCCGATTATACCTCTTGCATTCTTTTATCTATTATCTCAGGTTAGTCTCATACATTCCTCTCCAAATACCTTTTAAAAAGAAGCATGGATAAACTAATAAATATAAATTAGGAATCCACCAAGAAATATCGAAATCTAAACGGATTGTCCAAAATGCGAGAGCTTGTAATCCTGAACAAAAAGTTAAAATTAGTGATAAGAACGCAACATGGCTCCAAATATGCTTTTGTTTAGAATACAAATACAAACTTAAAAATCCCGTCAACGAGATTAATAAATCTAAAGGTAGAAAAGACCAATTCCATGCCACTAAAATAGGATTTTGATAATCTTTAAACAAATATTTTTGTGGAATCATATGAAAAATTGTTATGAACCAATATATAACAAACCCAATATCAGTAATAAGGAAAAAATATTTTAAACGGTTCAATGTACTCGTTCCTCCACCATTGCTTTGTTCTTCTCTTCATGTGTCGTACTATTAAAATTTAAAATCACGACTCCAATTAAAATAAAAAAAATTGCTAGCATCTTAATTACATTGATACTTTCTCCAAAATAAAAAAAGCCAATTATTGTAATTGTTACAATTCCCATGCCTGACCAAACCGCATACGCAACGGACATCTCCATCCCCTTCAATGCAAATGACAGAAATGAAAAACTTACTACATAAAATACAAAAATAAGAATACTTGGGACAAGTTTTGTTAATCCATCAGATAGTTTCATCGCAGTTGTACCCGCTACTTCAAATAAAATTGCTAAGCATAAATAAATCCACTGCATTATTCTCCCACCTTCTATTTTGAATTAGAAATTCCATACAGCAGCATGTCCATAATGGATTCAAGCATACTCCCCAATGTATAATCACCCTTTTCAATAAACATAGGATCATATATGCGATTCAGTGCTCCTAAGTATACTTCAATAAAAAATGGAACTTGAATTTCTCTAATACTCCCTTCTCTCATTCCCTCTTCTATTAAGCGAATTACAGTAGACCATCCTTCACGTAAAAACTGATCTAATTTCACCCATTGATTATAATGATGTTTTTTTAGTTCTACTAATAAACGTGCATCCATGAATTTGAATTGTTGTGGAATACAAATTAAGATGCTTCTTATTTTTTCAACTGTTTGTAACGTATCCTCTTCAGCGATATTTTTTCCTTTTCTTGAATGCTTTCTATTACATTACGAATAACTTCATCTACGATCTCATTTTTTGAAGAGAAGTGCTCATAGATCGTCCTCTTACTCACAGCTAATTGTTTTGCTAAGTCATTAATTGTAAATGTAAACCCCTTCGTTTGAATTTGATGAATTGTTTCTGTTAATATTCTTTGTTTCATAATCCGCCCCCTAAACCCTTGGTACCAATTTAGTTTTTTTAGTACCGTTTTATTTTACAATATTTAACACTATCTATACAACTAGTATTGCACAAACTCTTTTTTATCTAACGAATTAATATCACTTCTGTTAGTTCAGTCATTACATACAAGGTGTAGGTAATTATTATTGTCCATGGATTAATTAATACACCTCCTCAACAAATAATTAAGATTTTATTCAAGTAAAGAGTACGATTGCGAAATAAAAAATAAAAGGGACTATACATATTAATCATGTATAATCCCTTTTATTTACCCCTATTCAAACGTAACTTCTACCTGCACAATCTCTGACCTACTTCCAAGTCTAAGCGGTGGTCCCCAAAATCCAAATCCAGAAGAAACAATGGCATGGAATGCACCTTTTTGTACGTATCCCCAGTCTAGTTCGTACATTCTTCTCGTCACAATATGATTCGGCGCCATTTGTCCGCGATGCGTGTGACCGGATAATAATAAATCAACGCCGGCGTCCGCTCCTTGTTTTAATTCAAATGGTTGGTGATCCATTGCGATAACAGGAAGCGATTTATCTACCGTACTCATTAGATTTTCAAAGCTTTGACGATCACGCTCTGTTTTATCCCTTCTTCCGACGAGATAAAAATCATCTTCAATTGTAATGACTTCATCTAAAAGAATACGAATATCAATCTTATCCATCTCTTGTAAAAACTCAGGAACAGCTCGGCCGTAATATTCATGGTTTCCTAGCACACCGTATACGCCTAATGGAGCTTTCATTTGTTTCATAATAGGCCCCATGTTTTTTTGAATGAATACTCCTGGATGATCATCGATAATATCACCAGGCAGTAAAATAATATCGGGCTCCATTTCATTTACATGACGGACAAGTCTCTTTAAATGTGAAACACCAGACAATTTACCGAAATGCATATCAGAAGCCATCGCAATGCGTAAACTTTTACGTCCTTCTACCTTTTTCGGTATATGTACATCATACTTTCTTACAACCGGGCTATATGCATTAAATACCCCATATGCGAAGATAAAGATGAATACGAGTAAAACGACCGTTCCTGTCCAAATAATTGCCGTCTCTTTCTCCACTGAAAACTGCAGTAGGAAGACTGCAATATCAGCTAACGGCAATAACATAAGCGCGTATTGTATAACCGCAAACCAAATTGAACCGACCGTTCGCAGGAAAGGAAGGAATTTAAACACTTGTACGAGAATGTACGCATATGAAATAAAGCCAACTACGAAAGCGTAATATCCCCAAGATTCCCAGCCAAATACCGCATGAAGCCAAACCCATCCGTTCCAGCCGATGTAAAACATGAGTAGTGTGTATATAATTAATATGGTAAATATATTGAGATAACGAAGATTCTTCACAGCGATCCTCCTTCTTAATTTCTTCTATTATATCTTGTTATGCACGTTTAACGTAAATATTAAGCACTTCGCTTGTCATAGTAAAAACCTCTAGTTGTTAGACTTGTATCTAACAACTAGAGGCGCAATTTATATCAACATTGTTTTTACAGATTTTCTTTATAAAAACTTGTTAATTTTTCAACTGCTATTGTAACTGGTTCTGGTTGGTCATAAACCACAGTCTATTGCCCCTTACCTATGAGCTAGCTTTTTTTGTAACATATAATCTCTCTTATGTATTATTAAAATCCTTATTTTTATGAGAGTAATGTTTCTTATCCGTAAAACTAACAAATTCTATCCCCTCACAGAAACTAATATCACCATCTACAACATTACTACAAACTCTTTTCATATAAACTTAAGTGCTCTGCATTGAAGTTTGTATGATTAGACATTCTTTACATAGATAAAAATATAAAAAACTCTCTCCTATTTGAAAACTTATTCCTCCTGTAAGTCCCCCTTCATTCCCATAATCTTCTCCGGTCAACATAGCCACATAGTTCATACTTTTCGAGCAACAAGGACACGTTGCCTCTATAGAATCGTCTATGTATAGAGGCGCTCCAAGTATTCTACAAATATAATCTCTTCCCATAGCATCAAAAGCTTGGTCATATTCATCTTCATCACAGGGGACATCATAATTTTCCATCGTTATTAATTTCATTTCATATTTCGGCAAAGGAACTGGTATCTTATCAATTAATTCATACTTCCAATCAAACATCTCACTTTGAGTAATAGTATGTATAGAGCGTTCCATTATATTTATTTTAAAATTTTGTATATCTTCATATAAGGAACAATTTAAACAAGTGATTAATGGCAACTCTCTTAACCCTTCTGTCCTAAGTTCCTCTAATCTAGAATCATTCAAATCAAAGGTAAATATTTGATGCGCTCGTTCATTACATTGTGGACATATAGGAACTTTCCAAGTTTCTCCACCAAAATAATGACCATATCCCTCTTCTCCACGAATAACTCTAAACCCTAATTTATTCATACATTTACCTCCACCTTATAAATTATATAATAAGTATACTTTACATTTAATCCTCCATTACTATCCGCCTTGTATAACAGGTGAATACTATCTCTATTATAGAAGTAACGACACATTATCATTTCAGAAGAAGTTCCTAACGAAACTAGAGAGAAAGTTACATGTGAGTACGTAAAAACATTGATAGTAACGCAGGTTGTGGAGTTGATGAGGCAGAATACATAAAGGTTGTAAAAAAATGCACCCAAAAATCCGAGTGCATTTTCATCGTACGTATTTTCAATACAACGATTTAACGCATCGATATAGACTGTATTTTTATTATCTACATCATATTCATATTTGTGTGTTTGCGTTTTCCCACCAAACATGACAGATTTCTCTGTTGTATTTCCATTATGATCATAACGATAATTTACAGAGGTACCATTTTTTAAGGTAACCTTTGTTAATAGATTATCTTTGTTGTAATCATATAACTTTGTATTTCCTTTTTCATTGGTTTCGCTCTTTTTATTTCCTGACGCGTCATATGTGAAACTATTCTTCTGTCCTTCTTCATCATACGCGACAACAACATTTCCCTAAAAATAATCACAGAATATTTTTTTATTATATAATTAAATTTTGAAGATAAACACATCTATCATTAAAAAGAAGCGACGATTTCTTTGCTCATTAACGCTTGTAGTATTCCAACTCATTTAACGATTGATAAAATAAGACAAGGGCTTTTTTGGGAATCAATCAGTTAAACTTGCAGTTTAGTTAAAGAAGGAAAGTAACTGATGATGTGGAAAAACGTAGTATATAGAAGACTATGTAAGGAGTTTTTCATATGATTGATAACAGAATTTCGAAAGATTATGACCATGAAATAGATGATTCTTTAAAAGAAATTACAGATACAACCATCTTACTTAATTTTCAAAAAGCGATTGTAAGTTTATATCCTCATCTAATACCAATTCATGCTTTTTCCTATGACGCATGGGATGATATTGTAATACCATTATTTTATGAGATGGTATATAAAACCTTTGCTTTTAAATACGGTATAGATATCAACTTTAAAGAAACTCATACCTATATGTTTTCACTTAATAGTTATAAGGGGATAAATCACATCGAGTGCGTTCCAAAGTGCACGACATGTCAGACTTTTATTAACGAGGAATGGATTGAAATGGATAATAAAAGTTTGAAAGAAAATGTATTGGTATTTAAGTCCTTTGGGGATGGATTAAATTTTCTAACTGGTGGAATTGACATTGAAGATGCTTATCGTGTGGGATTTGACCTTATTGAGGTTGATATTGTTTCTAAAATAACAGGTCTTCCATCTAAAACAAGTATTTTTATTGATAAAGAGCATGTAGACT
The DNA here is from genome assembly GCF_002081505.1 of Bacillus sp. CDB3. Classification (NCBI taxonomy): domain Bacteria; kingdom Bacillati; phylum Bacillota; class Bacilli; order Caryophanales; family Bacillaceae; genus Bacillus; species Bacillus sp. CDB3. The sequence continues at coordinate 123,933 of NZ_ALBR01000075.1, forward strand.
TTGTGTTTGTTGCAGAAACATATGATAAAAATATCCAAAATTAAAATAGTTTAATAGCAACAATACTTACGAAAACAACCTTAAAAAAACACATTATATACGTGTCTACTAACGACATGATATGAACATGATTCAACAAAGCTCTTACGTTCACTTTTGTTCTAGTACATTTCATATGAGAAAAAATTATCACGATAACCAAAGAGGAAGCCTCCCAAAATATATTTTAGGAGGCTTCCTCTTATTAATAGATTGCTGATTTTAACTCTCTTAAATCACAAAATCCTCCGGAATAAACACCTTCACTTCTCTCGGATGTACGTATACAAACTCACCTGTTTGAACGTTGAGCTGCCTGAACTGTTCTTTACTAATTTCCGCCTCTAAATACTCATCTGTTCCGTCGCGCTTCAATTCTACATATACGACAGGGCCAACTGCGTGTGAGTATGATACTTTCGCTGGAATTGCATCTACACTTTGTTTCGTACGAGAGATTGATAGATGATGTGGCCTTACGTATCCCACTCCGTCTACGTTTGAAACGTGCTTATGCTCTGGTGCTTCTAGTTCCACTGATCCTACATTTAGCTTACCTTTATGAACACGACCGTGAAATAAGTTTACATTTCCTAAAAAGTCATATACGAATGGACTTGCTGGATTTTCATATACTTCTTCCGGCGTTCCCATTTGTTCAATTCGTCCTTCGTTCATCACAACGATTCGATCCGCAACGTCTAATGCTTCTTCTTGGTCATGCGTTACGAATACACTCGTAATTTGAAATTCGTCATGTAATTTCCGGAGCCATCGCCGTAATTCTTTTCGTACTTTTGCATCAAGTGCACCGAACGGTTCATCAAGTAATAAAATTTTCGGTTCTACCGCAAGTGCCCGAGCTAATGCAATACGTTGGCGTTGTCCACCAGATAATTGTGCTGGATAACGTTTTGCGAAACCATCCATTTTTACAAGCTTTAATAATTCTGTTACTTTTTCTTCTATTGCTTCTGCTGACGGTCTTACACTTTTCTTTCTTACTTTTAAACCGAAAGCGACATTTTCAAATACATTCATATGTTTAAAAAGTGCATAGTGCTGGAAGACGAAACCAACTTGCCGATTTTTCACGTGAATATCTGTTAAATCTTCCCCATCAAATGAAATAGAGCCTCCATCCGCTTCTTCTAATCCTGCAATAATTCGTAATAACGTCGTTTTCCCAGAACCCGACGGGCCTAATAAGGCGACAAGCTCACCTTTTGGAATATCCAACTGAATGTCTGTCAGCGCTTGAAACGTACCATATTGTTTTGATACACCTTGAATTCGAATACTCATCATAGTCCCTCCTTATTGTCGTTTTTCCATTCGCCATTCAATCCAGTTTTTTATAACGAGCGTAAGAACTGCGATGAATGACATTAAAGTCGCCACAGCAAACGCTGCTGAAAATTGATATTCATTGTACAAAATTTCAATATGAAGCGGCATCGTATTTGTAACGCCGCGCACGTGACCAGACACAACGGAAACAGCTCCGAACTCACCAATGGCGCGGGCATTACATAAAATCATGCCGTATAAAAGGCCCCATTTTATATTAGGTAATGTAACTCGCCAAAACATTTTCCATCCGCTTGCACCAAGTGACAGAGCTGCCTCTTCTTCACTTTTCCCTTGCGCCTGCATAACCGGGATTAATTCACGTGCAACGAACGGGAACGTTACGAATATCGTTGCAATGATAATACCTGGGACTGAGAAAATGAGTTTTACACCATGTTCCAATAGCCACCCACCAAAAGCAGCTCTCGGTGTAAAAAGTAAAACGAACACTAACCCCGCGATAACTGGTGATACTGCAAACGGCAATTCAATAAGTGATAATAATAGTTGCTTTCCTTTAAACTGAAACTTTGTAATAAGCCAAGCCGCTGCTATTCCGAATATCGTATTAAGCGGCACAACGATTAACGCAACAAGAAGCGTTAACCTGATTGCTGAAAATGCTTCTGGATCTGTTACAGCGGCAATATATACATCAATTCCCCGTTCAAAAGCTTTCATAAAAATTGTCACGAGCGGGAGTACTAGAAAGAGAGATAAAAATAAAATTGTTATCGTAATGAATAGAATTGGTACAAGTTTTGATTCTTTTTTAGCTGACACGCTTTTCACTATTTTCTTTTCTAATAATGTTGGTTCCATTTTCTCTCCTCCTATTCATTTCTTAGTTCATGCCTTCTACTCCAAGTTTGAATCATGTTAATAAGAAGAAGGAAAAGGAGAGAAATGATAAGCATCACAGCTGCTACTGCTGTTGCCCCTGCATAATCATATTGTTCTAGTTTCGTCATAATCATAAGTGGTGCAATTTCTGTTTTCATCGGCATATTTCCAGCTATAAAAACGACAGATCCATATTCCCCTAATGCCCTTGCAAATGCGAGTGAAAAACCAGCAAGCAGAGCTGGGAATATTTCTGGTAAAATGATTCTCACAAATATTTGAAAGCGTGACGCTCCTAAACTAGAAGCTGCTTCTTCTATTTCTTTATCAATATTTTGCAGTACGGGTTGCACCATTCGGACGACAAATGGTAAGCCAATAAACGTCAGTGCAATAATAATTCCTAGCTGGGTAAAAGCTACTTTTATATGAAACACACTAAATATTTTTCCAACCCAGCCATTTTCCGCATATAGCGTTGTAAGCGTAATACCAGCTACAGCTGTCGGCAGAGCGAACGGTAAATCAATTAATCCATCTAACAACCGTTTCCCTGGAAATGTGTATCGAACGAGTACCCACGCAATTAATAAACCGAAAATGGCATTTACAACAGCTGCTGCAAGTGAAGTTGTGAAACTCACTTGATATGAATGCAAAACGCGCTCACTCGTTATAACCCCAGCAAACTTCTTCCAGCCTAGCTGCGAAGTTTGAATAAATACGATAGAAAGTGGTATAAGTACGAATAAACTCATATAGAGCATTGTAAATCCAAGAGATAATCCAAATCCCGGTAACACACGTTTTTTCTTCCTCATATTCCTTCACCTCATCACCCTTTAGCAGCGCGCATTATTTTTGATAAATTTTATCGAATACGCCTCCATCATTAAAATGTTTTTCTTGCGCTTTTTTCCATCCGCCAAATAGTTCATCAACTGTAAATAATTGAACTTTCGGAAATTGTGATGCGTACTTTTCTGCTACTTTTTCATTACGCGGGCGATAAAAGTTTTTCGCCGCAATTTCCTGTCCTTTTTCTGAGTACAAATATTCAAGATACCCTTCTGCTACTTTTTTCGTTCCTTTTTTATCAACGACTTTATCTACAACAGCTACTGGTGGTTCTGCTAGTATACTAATTGAAGGGGTCACAATTTCAAATTTATCTTTTCCAAGTTCTTTTTGAGATAATAACGCTTCGTTTTCCCATGCGATTAATACGTCACCAATTCCTTTTTCAACAAATGTTGTCGTTGCTCCGCGCGCTCCTGAATCTAATACTTCTACGTTTTTATAAATTTGGCTAACAAACTCTTTCGCCTTATCTTCACTATTATTATATTTTTTCAGTGCGTATCCCCACGCCGCTAAATAGTTCCAACGTGCTCCACCTGATGTTTTTGGGTTTGGTGTAATGACGGACACACCTTTTTTCGTTAAATCATCCCAATCTTTAATCCCTTTCGGATTTCCTTTTCTCACAAGAAATACAATCGTTGATGTATACGGAGTAGAATTATCGGCAAGTCGCTTCTGCCAATCTTCTGCCAACTGTTTTTTCTTACTAATTGCGTCAATATCATAAGCGAGTGCTAACGTTACAACATCCGCTTCTAAACCGTCAATAACAGAGCGCGCCTGACTTCCAGATCCGCCGTGTGATTGTTTTACATTTACTGTTTGGCCATGTTTCTCTTTCCAATACTTCGCAAAGTCCTTATTAAAATCTTGATATAACTCACGCGTTGGATCATATGAAACATTTAAAAGTTCAACTGTTTTTGTATCTCCACTTCCTTCAGAATTATTAGTGGACGTTGCCGAACCACACCCTGATAAAAGTACAACTGCTGATAATAAAACACCTGTACTTTTCATAAACGTTGTCTTACCCCACTTTTTCATCGTTAAGCCCCCTTAGTTTATACATATAGAAAAAGGCACACAATATATTCACAAACGTGAACATTGTGCGCCTTCAGTTTATCTGATTAGCTTCTAATGTATTCTATTCGATTTCTTTTCATTTTAATTCCGTAATTCACATGTGTCAACTTGGATTTTGTTTTTTCTTCATAAATAAAAATCAGTGAGGATAGTCCCCCACTGATTAAAGTTCCACCTTATTTCTTCAACTTATCTGCCTTCGCAATAAATTGTGCAGCTTCCGCACGGCTTACCGATTTATCTGGAGCCCAACCATTATCTGTTCCAACTGAAATGTTTTCTTGGATTAAAATATTCGCATACTTCGCACCCCAATGATTTTTTAAATCAGCAAATTCTTTTGGTAGTTTCATATTTTCATTTCTTTCTAATTTGTATGCATTTACTAGCATAGAAGCCATTGATGCACGGTTAATTAACCCGCTCGGATTAAAGTTACCCTTCTCATCACCTTTTACAATACCTACTTTTTCAACTGCGGCAATATACGATGTAGCCCAATGATTTTGCGCATCACGGAATGACGGCTTCGCATCTTTATTAATTTCTAATCCTAAAACAGTAGCTAATATTTTTGCTGCTGAACCACGATCAATATTTTCAGCTGGAGCAAATGTACCATCTGGCTTACCATGTACTGCTTCTTTATCTACTAAATATTGAACTGACTCTTGTGCCCACGTTGGTACATCTGAGAACTTAGATTTCTTTTCAATCGCACTTGCATCAATTTCAAACTGTACTTGATATTTATGGTCATATTTAATTGCTGGAATTAATATATGCATTTGCATATTATATTTTTTCGAGAATTCACCAATTTCAAATTGAACAACTTTCGTACCGTTATTTGCTTTATCTTCGGAAATCACTTTTACATCATGGAATGTCCCTAATTTATTTGTATCTTCTACTTTAAGATACTGGAAATAGCTACTATCTTGAACTGTTAACGTAACGATTTTTTTATCACCTTGTATGGTTACTTTTGCATTTTTTAAATATGTAGAAGCAACTGATGTATCATTCGTTTGATCTTTATAAGTCTTTAAAATAACGTCATATGTGCCATCTGCTAGTTTGCTATTTGCTTTCATTTCAACCGCTGCATCTGCTTTCGCAATCGGTGCCATAATACCACTAAATGGAACTGCTAAAGTTGCTGCTATAACGAATGCATTTACATGTTTTTTCTTCATCATCAATATGACATCTGCTACTAAAAATATAGACAAATGTATATTCTTAGAGTATTCCTGCTTCTACGTGTCCTGTCTCGCCAACCACTCGCTACTACAGTTTGCTGTAACACTCCACAGGCGTAAATTCCGATGTAGCCCACCGTACATATATACAATCTATTTACGCTAGTATTGTATATTTTTTTGCTTGTAAAAGGTTGATTGACGCGTTCAAATCTCTATCTATAACATTTCCACAGTCACATTCATATACTCGGTCGGACAACTTTAAGTCTACTTTCTTTTGACCACAACATGAGCATAACTTTGACGAGGGATAGAATGTATCTACTTGACGTAGTTCGATTCCATATTCCTCACATTTCGTCAATAACCATGTTTTAAATGTATAAAAGCACTGATTAGCAACTGCTTTAGATAGATGTTTGTTCTTCATCATACCTTTTACATTCAAATCTTCTATTGTAATAAATGTTGGCTTGGTTTTCACCACATCATTTACAATAGACTTTACATACTCTAACCGAATATTTGCTAGCCTGGCATGTAGTTTTTGCACCCTTAGAATATTTTTATCTATATTTGCTCTTTTGTTAGTAACAGATTTTTCACCTCTCTTTTTTATATTTTCAAATTTACGTGATAAAGAGCGTTGCTCACGTTTTAACCGTTTTTCTATCTTTTTTACTTTCCCTATTTTGTTGATGTTTTCATATACAATACCATCGCTACGTATAGCGAAATCCTTCACCCCTAAATCAATACCTAGACCTGTTTTGTTAAGTGTTGGCTTTGGTGCTGTTTCTTTCAATTCACAAAGTACAGATACAAAATATCTCCCTGCTCTTTTACATATAGTTCCACTTTTTACAATCCTGTTTTTAGGGATATAACCATATTCTTTTACTCTCATCCAACCAATCGTGGGGACTTTTACTCTATGTCTTTCTATCGTCCAATCCGTTTTGTTATTTTTAGGAAAATAGCATTTCACATCTTGATGCTTCTTTTTCTTGTGACGTGGAAACCCTGATAAGCCCTTAAAAAATCTTTTAAAAGCCTGATCTCCATTCATAATTGCCTGTTTTACAGCTTTGCTAGATACCTCTTTAATCCATTGGCTACATTCTTTTGTATAAACATTGTTTAACCATTTAGAAAAATCATATCCACTCAAAAACTTCCCCTCGGATTCATACTTCTCTTTGTTTTTAGAGATATACAAATTGTAAACATACCTACACACTCCAATCGTTTGATTGATTTTGGTTATTTGTTCATTTGTCGGTTTCATCTCTATCAAATAGGCTCTTCTCATACCTCTTTATCCTCCGATATTTTTTAATATGTTCTCAATCCATATATCCTACAACTACATACATGAATAATAGATATCAAATCTCGAATAAACTCTTCTTGTGGAGATCATTTTTCATTATGACAATAATGATCTCCCCTCCGATTGTATGAAGAAATTTTTTAAACCAATCCTATCTAAAACGAACAAACCTATCTTTGTGTGCGATGATAATAATTAAGACGTTTCCCTCCATACAATTGTCCATGCATTTATAAATGTTTATAAAAACTCAATCCGATTCTCCCAATCATCGTTCTATCCTTGGTTATCCTATCTTTGCAATGTTTCAACATACACATTAAGCATTTCTGAAAATTCTTCCGTCTTACATTATTTCATAATTATATTTCAATACACATGTCTATGATTTTCTATTTTTCCGATTACTTTTTAATACTCCCTTTATATGAATATACCCAACATAACTATCATATTGATAATGATTATCAATGTCAAATAAAGTTAAAAATATTATTTCCTACATAAGTACGCTTTCCGCTCGTTTTTAAAAAGTAAATAATGCGCCGTATGAACTTTCCTTTCTAAATAATCGATAGAATATGTGCTAGATGGATCAACTAAATCACCAATCGCACCGGAAAGATGATCAATTACCTTTTGCAATATTTCTAAGTTTTTCTTCTCACTTTCAGCATTCATTTCATCCATAATGTCACAAATAAGGTATTGAACTCTCCGTAAACGTAATTCTTTCTGCTCCACGTATATCTCCTCCTTATTGGTCATATTACGGTTTAAATATATGGGCTTATTGCTTAACCAATTCTAAAAAATAAAATGAAACTTTAATCAGTAGGGATTTTGTCCATCCACACTAATCGAGCTTTTGCAGGACAAAAAGATATCCACCTCTGTAGTCATAGCGATGGATATCTTTACTTTTATACTTGTAATGCCTTCTCTCTCAAAGCTCTTCGTAACAATTTACCCGTTGTATTCTTCGGCAGCTCTGCTAAAAATTCAATACTCATCGGCACTTTATACTTCGCTAAATGTAACGTGCAATAATGCATAAGCTCTTCTTCTGTTACGTTCGTTTGTTTCAGAACGACGTAAGCTCGCACTGCTTCTCCTAAATTTTCATCGGGAACGCCAATTACAACAACTTCAGCTACCGAATCGTGAGTATATAATACTTCTTCTACTTCACGAGGGTATACGTTATAACCACCAACTAAAACAATATCTTTTTTGCGATCGACGATATAGAAGTAACCTTCCTCATCCATTTTCGCTAAATCACCTGTATATAGCCAGCCGTCTTTAAGTGTCGCAGCTGTATCTTCTGGCGCATTATAGTAACCCTTCATAACGTTAGGTCCGCGAACAATTAACTCCCCAACTGCACCGACTGGTACTTCTTCCCCAAGTTCATTCACAATTTTATTTTCTACATGCCAAATATTTGTTCCAATTGATCCTGGTTTACGAGGACGATCTAACGGATTGAAACAAGTAACTGGTGATGCTTCTGATAAACCGTATCCTTCTGAAACGATTACACCAAAACGTTTTTCAAAGTTTTGCAGAAGAGCAACAGGCATTGACGCACCACCTGAAATACAAAGACGCAGCGTCTTCACATCTTCTGCGCTCGCTTCTTCAAATAAATATAAGTAATTGTACATCGTCGGTACACCAGCAAAAATCGTTGGCTCATACGTACGACAAATACGGAATACTTCTTTCGGACTAAATTTCGGTAACATTAAAATCGTCGCCCCGTTCACAATCGGCGCATTTACCGCAACTGTTAAACAGAACACGTGAAACATTGGCAATGCCGCAACGACACGATCATCGGCAGTATATTGTAAATACGACGCCACATCGCTTGCATTACTATATAAGTTTTTATGTGTTAACATAGCGCCCTTTGGCTTTCCAGTTGTACCTGAAGTGTATAAAATAACAGCTACATCTTCTTCATCTAGTTCCGGGCCTTCGTAAGTTATATCCCCAGTTCCTACAAAGCTAGTAAACGTTTTCATTTTTTCGGTTTCTGTATGGTTAAAATCTGATGAGGTTTCGCATATGATGATATTTTCAAGTGAAGGAAGTCTTGTTGTAAGAGATTGTATAACAGGTAGAAGGACGTCGAGTACGATGATTGTTTTTACATCTCCATTTTGTAAAATATAATGTATTTCGTCTGCTGTATAAATTGGATTAATCGGAATGACAGTTGCTCCGGCTTTCATCGTTCCGTATAAACCGACTAAAAAATGTGGTGAATTTCCAACAGCTAATGCGACATTGTCCCCTTTTCCAATGCCCATTTTTGCTAAATTGCTAGAAAACCTAGTGACCACTTTGTTTAATTGGTCATAAGAGACCGACTGATCCATAAATATATAAGCCGGTTTATCCCCCTTCTTTTTTGCCGTTTCAGCCAAAGATTGAACGAGATTCACACAAACCCCACCTTTATAAAATTTAGAATATTTAAAAATTCTAAATTAATTATATTAAAAGAAAATTAAAGTGGCAAGTGATATTCTATTAACTGCATATACATGGAGCATCTTCTGTTGAATTCATTTGGGAGGATAAGGGAATTCCACTTACCAGCAAATTATTAAACTAGCACAGAAATCATTTTAGGATAATATGCACTCATTTTCTCTCTAAGTTTTTCAACTTCCTCCTTATTTAAATCCATATGCTCCCCATACAAATTGAGAGCGTCCGCTCCATTTTCATGAATGTACACTGTAACATATAATGTCGGCAATCCTTTATTGTCCTCATCTATCGACAAGACGAAATCTGGCGTTTTACCAACGGTACTAAACGTTTCATTTCTTTTCCATTTTTTATTTTGAAACATAGTTTGTATATCATCTATCTTTCGTTTGTTATCTGTATGCTTATAGTATATGACATTATCCTTCGCTGGCTTTCCAATAAATAAAAGTGTACGACTAGAGGAAGTTTCATCGTTACAAGCTGTCATTCCGCTGATTAGGCTGAGCAAGAATACAACGTACATTACTCTTTTCATTTCGATCCGCCTCCTTTTGAATATATATATTCCTTTATAAGGGGCGGATGCCCTGTGATTTTATGGTAAATGAAATTATATCAGCGATTTTTCAAATATATCGACCTACCGACAAAACAGGACAATCTACGCAAACAGAAAGAGGCTGCCCTTTATGACAGCCTCCTCCATTATTTTTAGAAGAATAAATGTAAGAAATCTTCTGTTGTAATATTACCAAAGTAGCGCGCGATATCTACGCCTTCTAAAGCAACAGTGAATGCATCTTTATCAAATTGTACGCCTGTTAGACGCTCTTCAATGTCATGAACATCTAGTGAACCGAAGAAGTCACCGTAAATTTTACATTCTGTTACTGTTCCTTTTTTCACTTCAAGACGAACGTCAACTTGTCCGACTGGGAAACGGTGTGAATGTTGTAAGTTGAACTTCGGAGATTTTCCGTAGTTCCAGTCCCAATTACGGTAACGCTCTTCAGAAAGTTTATGGATTTCTTTCCAATCCTCTTCTGTTAATTCGTACGTTGGAATTTCTGTTTCTCCTTCGAAAATTGTTTCTAGAAGAAGTTGTCTAAACTCTTCTGTCGTCATTTTTTCGTTTAGGAATTCTGTAATGTTCGCAACGCGGCTACGGATTGATTTAATTCCTTTTGATTGAATCTTATCCATTTTTACTTTTAACGCTGATACGACGTGATCGATTTCAGAATCAAATAGTAACGTACCGTGACTGAACATACGACCTTTCGTTGAGAACTGCGCGTTACCTGAAATTTTTCTGCCTTCAGCTAAAATGTCGTTACGACCACTTAGTTCTGCATTTACGCCTAATTTACTAAGCGCTTTCGTTACAGGCTCTGTGAATTTTTTAAAGTTGCTGAAACTATCTCCATCATCTTTCGTAATAAAGCTGAAGTTTAAGTTTCCTAAATCATGATATACTGCGCCTCCGCCTGATAGACGACGAACAACATGAATACCTTTTTCTTTTACGTAATCTGCATTAATTTCTTCTACTGTGTTTTGGTTTTTACCAATGATAATGGAAGGTTCGTTAATGTAGAACAGTAAATATGTTTCGTTAATATCTAAATTTTTCACACAATATTCTTCAATCGCTAAGTTTATTCTAGGATCTGTAATCCCTTTATTATCAATAAATAACATCGTATCACCTCATGAATTCCATACGTAGCCACTATGCGCTAGCGTAATATGGCCACTGAAAGTTTGTTTTGCTTCTGTTACTAAATCAGATGGGTTTCCTGTATGCGGTAAGTGCGTTAATAAAAGTTCTTTTACATTTGCATCTTTCGCAATACTTGCTACTTCTGTACTATTCATGTGCCCTGCTTTTGCAGCCTCTTGATGTGCATACATATTACATTCACAAATGAAAAGATCAGCATCTTTTGTGAACGGAATAAATTCAGGAATATAACTTGAATCTGCGCTATATACTACAGCGTCACTACCAGCTGCAATACGCATCGCAAAGCATGTAACAGGATGAACAGTTTTTAAGAATGAAATGGAGAACGGTCCAACTTGAAGTGTTTCTTCTGGATTGTACGCGATTCCTTTCGTATGCGGTGCATGCGTTAAAGAATGGAACCCATTCTCATCAAACGAATGACCGTATATTGGTAACTCCGGTAGTTGTCCCTTTGTCGCACTCGTAATTAATCTCGCATATTGCAATACCCCAATGTCTGCAACATGATCGTGATGATAGTGCGACAATACAACTGCATCTATATCAGATGGTGTTATATATTTTTGAATCTGTGCTAGTACACCACTACCACAGTCTACAAGTAAACGAAAACCATCATGTTCAAACAAATACCCCGACGTTGCTTCTCCCGCTTCTGGAAAGCCGCCCCAAAAGCCGACAACAGTCATTTTCATATGTATCCATCCTTTCTAAAACCGAGTAGGAATGCATGTTTTACGTACATCCTACATTGTTAACTATAATCCATTTCCTAAACTTTTTCATTAATTTTCAATTTTGTTATAAAACAGTTGTTGACTTTTATTTTTTGTACTAATACAATGATAGTAAGAAATGGAAATGGAGGGATTGACATGATCGATCAACCAATGGAGTTTTTCAGAAATTTACCGACGAAAACTTGTGCACACTGCGGGAAAGAAATTGATGAGCAGCACGAAGCATACCATAACAAATGTGACGATTGCGTTCACGAAGAATAGTAGTTTGTGAACATAAAAAAACCTAGCAGACATAGTCTACTAGGCTAATAACATCGTATCCTTCATCGTTGAACCTTTCACCAAGAGCTCCAGTTCAAACTCATACAATTCTTTTTTTCGATAATTTTTCGTATGAATTTTATCCATCATCAGGTCGACAACTTTTCGAGCCATTTCATCGATTGGCTGTTCAATTGTCGTAATACCTGGTTCTGTAATTTGTGATAAAATTTGATTATCAAAACCGATAACAGCGAGATCCTCTGGGATACTCCAATCATGGCGTTTCGCCTCTGAGATAATTCCAGCTGCAACCTCGTCGCCTCCTGCCAAAATCGCGGTAGGATTTTTTTTGTCCTTTAATACTTCATGGAATATTCGTTTTCCATCATCCCAAGAGAAAGCGTTTTCAAGAAAATCGATCGCTTCCACTTCTCTACTCTTTTCAGTAATAGCGCGTAAAAAGCCCATTTTTCGCTGTTGGCTAACAACTTTGGTTTCGTTACCACGGCAAAAAATAAGATTACGATATCCTTGTTCTAGTACATGATTGGCAGCTATGTATGCCCCTTGCGCATGATCAAACTTCACTGTTGGGACATTTGCTTCCTCAATATATTCATTACATAACACGATTGGACCGTGTTGTAAGTATGGCTCTACATCTTCCCACGGATTTTCTAGTGAACATAGAATAATCCCATCTACTTGTTTCGTAGATAATAATTGTAAATACTCCATCTCTTTTTCTGGTAAATATCTTGTTTGACAAATAATCAGTTTATATTTATGTTCAGAAGCAGCAATCTCGATTGCTTCAATAAATCGACTGAAGAAAGGATTTGTAATCCTTGGAACAAGCACCGCAATTGTTTCCGTTTTTGTTTACGAAGCCTTCTCGCCGCAGAATTAGGAACGAAGCCTAAATGCTTCATCGCTAATTGAACCCTTTTTTTCTTCTCATCTGAAACATATGGATGATTATTAATCACCCTAGAAACCGTTGTCCTTGATAACCCCGCTAATTTCGCCACGTCCTCGATAGTCGACACGAAATTTTCCCCCTTTGCATGAAAACGTTTTCTTATCCTGATTATATAGTATATTATTGGAAACTGCAATATAGGTTCTTATGATTTTACTATATTAATATTATACATAGGGAAAAGTCTGTTAATGGCAGGAAATTACACACTACTTTTAGAATTTCACAATAAGAATATTTATAAAATAAAGGATGATATTTCATGAATCGGACGGATCGTTTATTAGCTATATTAATTGAATTACAAAGAAAACAAACCGTCACAGCACAAAGCTTAGCTGAAAAATTTGAGACAAGTATACGCACTATTTATCGAGATATGGACGCACTCAGCGAATCCGGCGTTCCCATTTTTTCAATGCCTGGTCACGGCTATTCATTAATGGATGGTTATTTCTTACCACCCATTCAGCTTACGCCAGAAGAGGCCGTTACTCTTTTATTGGGCGGTGATTATATTGAGAAAGCTTTCACCTCTTCTTTTTCTGTACATGCGCAATCAGCAAAAGAGAAACTTGAGATAGTCCTCCCTACTGATCAACAAAAGAAAATTGAGGGATTGCGAGGAACTTTCCGTTTCCTTTCTCCTATATTTTCAAACCAGCAAGCCGAGCAAGAAAAACTAGAGAGCCAACTTTTCTTGTTACAAGAAGCTATTCAAAGAGAGCAATCTATCTCTTTTTCATATCGTAAACCGAGAGAAACTACAAAAACAAAACGTACCGTTCATCCTTACGGTTTAGTCAACATTTCAGGAATTTGGTACATCGTTGCTCATTGTTTACTGCGAAAACAAATACGTAATTTTCGCTTAGACCGTATGGATACATTACAGCAAGAACAAGAATTTTTTACAAAACCGAAGGACTTTTCTTTACAAGACTATCAACCTGAAAACAATCGTACTGTTACGATCCATTTATTATTCCCAGCCCACATTGCGCATAAAATTATTGAATCACGATACTTTTTTATAGATTCATACGAGCATAAAGATAATGGTTTTCACGTCTTTTTGAAATCAAGAAGCATAGACGAAGTATTTCAATGGGTATTAAGCTGGGGAAGCCAAGTGCAAGTACTAGAGCCCCAAATTTTTTCTGAGAAAATCCGTGATGAAGCAAAAAAAATGTTACATCTTTAATTTTTTTATTTCACTACTGACATAATGTTGTCAGCATCCCTCCTTTATAGTAGATATTAACAAATACATTTTCTTAAAAAGGAGTTAGCGATATGAAAAAATTTAAAGAGTTAGCAACGTATTACATAGAGGAATTAGAAAAGTACTCTATAGAACAATTTAGGACGAAGCCGTCTAGCGAAGAATGGTCTCTTGGTCAAATGTATAATCATTTAATTGCCTCCACATATATGCAGTTAGATGCAATCGCGAAATGTAGAACTGAAGTGCCTTCTATAACTAACAAAAAAACGGATATGGGTGAAAAAATATATATACTGGGGGCTTTCCCGGATATACAAATCAGAGTGCCAGGTCATCCGGGATATACACCTGAAAACCCTTCTAACAAAGAAGAAGTGCAGAAACAGTTTCTAGAATTAATTACAATTGTAAAAAATACCGAAGCAACACTTACTTCTATTCAAAATGATTGTAAAGTCGAACACCCTGGGCTTGGTTACTTAAATGCGGTAGAATGGTTCCAGCTTATTTCTATGCATTTTGCTCATCATCTTCGTCAGAAAAATCGGCTGGAACTTAAGGTTTGCTCAGTATAAACATTTCCACTAAAAAGAGACTGCCAATATTGGCAGTCTTTTCACTAAAGTGTTCACTGACTATACGATTACTCATAAAGTCCCGTATTCAGACATGTTACTTGCTACTAATAGAAGACTCCTCTTTTTTAGCCAATATAAAAATACATTAATTGCCGAATTTGAGTATGAAAAAATTGTATCTATAGAAACGAAGAGAAGAATCTTTGATAAAAAAATAATATTTTATTATGAAGATGAATATATAACGGTGGGATACATTACAAGTTCAAATATTGAAGAGTTCATAGACTTACTACAGAGAAAATGCAAAACTAGCACGGATTCATAATCAGTGGGGATCTCCCCGCTGATTCGTTATTTTAACTCCTCCCACTTCGTCCATACTTCTTTCGCGTTTATTTGGTACATATTATCCTCACGATCCATAAATCCATGCACGATAAACTCTCGTCTAATCGTACAAAAATCATCATGATATTGTTTTATGAATGTATTAATTTCTTTTTCCGTATACTGATTTTCAGCGTTTAACTTGCTAACTAAATGCTCTAACAATACTAGTTTTTTCTTCTTTTGACCTGGAATCGATTTTAAACGATCCTCTTTATCGAAAAAGTTACGAATGGTCGTATCCCTGAATTTCATTTCACTTTCGGTCATTTTGTTGTCCTCCACCGGTTTTTATATAATAAAACTTTATTGTTTGTCCTTACCATTTTTCTTCATTCTTTCACTTACAACATCAATAAAGTAATACCCAATCATTAACACGTAGTAGAATAAAAGTATTCCAAATGTATCTTTCATACTTGTATATTCTTCTTTATGAAACAAGATAGGTGAAAGGGCGAAAACAAGAAAGAAGATTAGCGGATATAAGATAAAATAATAAGTTAGATTTCCTTTCATCGTATCAACTCCTCCACTCTATGTTTCTCTGTAAATTGTTGTAATTCCTTTTCTTTCGTTTAGACTGCACATGCGATATGGTGAAATTAAGGAGAAGGATTCCTGGAGATAACATTCCACTCTAATTATCAGCTCTATACATTCTGAATATTAAGTCAAACGATATTACACTAAAACATAAGTATTTTGATAGATACTTCTCACACATATCGCGGCTGTATCCCCAAAAAAACTTTTCTTACATCAGGAACTACTCCCAAACACAAAAACAGACTGTTATGTTCCTATAACAGTCTGTTTTAATAATCAATTGGTTTTAATTATATCTTCTTTTGTTCATCACTAACATCAGTAATCCAAATACGATCAAAGCTCCACCTAAAAATGGTTCATATGCTTTATGACCACCAGTCTGTGGTAACTGTTTTCCAGCACCTTCTGATTTTTCCGGTGTTTGTCTTTCCTCTTTTGCGTTCTCTGAAGGTTTTACCTCTTCTTTTACCTCAGGTTTTTCTTCTTTCGGGTTCTCTGAAGGTTTTATCTCTTCTTTCACCTCAGGTTTTTCTTCTTTCGGGTTTGCTAAATGATTTTCCTCTTCTGTTACCTCTGGTTTTTCTGGTTTCGGTTGTTCTTCTAATTCTTCTGTTGTTTCCCAATTTTCTTCTAGCGTTTCTTCTTTACCTTTGCCTTCTACTTGCGGCTTTTCTTCTTTCGGAGTCTCTAAATGATTTTCCTCTTCTTTTATCTCTGGTTTTTCTGGTTTCGGTTGTTCTTCTAATTCTTCTGTTGTTTCCCAATTCTCTTCTAGCGTTTCCTCTTTACCTTCGCCTTCCACTTTCGGCTTTTCTTCTTTCGGAGTCTCTAAATGATTCTCCTCTTCTTTTATCTCTGGTTGTTCTGGTTTCGGTTGTTCTTCTAATTCTTCTGTTGTTTCCCAATTTTCTTCTAGTGTTTCTTCTTTACCTTTGCCTTCTACTTGCGGCTTTTCTTCTTTCGGAGTCTCTAAATGATTTTCCTCTTCTTTTATCTCTGGTTTTTCTGGTTTCGGTTGTTCTTCTAATTCTTCTGTTGTTTCCCAATTCTCTTCTAGAGTTTCCTCTTTACCTTCGCCTTCCACTTTCGGCTTTTCTTCTTTCGGGGTCTCTAAATGATTTTCCTCTTCTGTTACCTCTGGTTTTTCTGGTTTCGGTTGTTCTTCTAATTCTTCTGTTGTTTCCCAATTTTCTTCTAGCGTTTCTTCTTTACCTTTGCCTACTACTTGCGGCTTTTCTTCTTTCGGAGTCTCTAA